>NZ_JAKKRO010000003.1:0-173741 GCF_025654235.1 Shewanella sp. SM32
GATGGTTCAATGCCTGTTGTGGCTAGTTGGTTTACACGCACAGTTCAATGCCTGTTGTGGCTAGTTGGTTTACACGCACAGCAACAGGGCTGGGATAAGCATTTTCAGGCCAATACCATTGGGCATCGAACGGTACTCTCAACGATTCGCTTGGGATTGGAGGTACTCAGGCGGCCTGATTATCAAATCACGGAGAAAGAATTGCTGGCGGCCTGGGTATTATTCGCCAATCAGTTGCTCAAATATGGCTATGCTATGGCTGATTTATGAGGGGATCCTTCAGTACTAAGTCCTGATCCGCAGATTATTAACAAACCTAATTAATTTAAAAGATTAAATCGGGGACAGCTTACCCTGTCCCTTCTTTTATTGACCCAATAATTTTTTTTCACAATTCTTTCAGGACAGCCAATTCTTTCAGGACAGCCATATATTTTCTAGATAAACGCCTCCTGAAATGAGCTAAATGCAAAAGCGGGGACAAAAGCGGGGACAGCCATGTCTTTTTGTGCTTTATCCCCTCTTATACTAGCCTTTACATTATCTTGATTGCGTCTGTTTGGAGCGGATGATGACCTCGGCCAGAAGAATGCTTATCGATGCTAATACAACGCCCTTCTATCATGTGATAAATCGCTGTGTCAAAAGGGCTTTTCTGTGCGGTGAGGATAAACTCACAGGCCGCAGTTATGAGCATAGACGTGACTGGATTGTCGATAAAATCAAAGCATTATCCACCATCTTTAGACACGGCAAAAGCGGGGACAGCCATGTCTTTTTGTGCTTTATCCCCTCTTATACTAGCCTTTACATTATCTTGATTGCGTCTGTTTGGAGCGGATGATGACCTCGGCCAGAAGAATGCTTATCGATGCTAATACAACTCCCTTCTATCATGTGATAAATCGCTGTGTCAGAAGGGCTTTTCTGTGCGGTGAGGATAAACTCACAGGCCGCAGTTATGAGCATAGACGTGGCTGGATTGTCGATAAAATCAAAGCATTATCCACCATCTTTTGTATCGATATCTGCGCCTATGCGGTGATGAGCAATCACTATCATTTAGTGCTTAAGATTGACGTGGAGAAGGCTAAATCGTTAACGCAAAGAGACATTATCAGTCGCTGGCGTCAAATCACCAAAGGCCATGCTATTGCCACTAAATATATGAATGGTGATGCATTAATCGACGGTGAACGCATGTTACTCGATGCCTTAATTGCCGAGTGGCAAGAGCGATTAAGCAGTATCTCTTGGTTTATGCGATGCCTAAATGAAGAGATTGCCCGTAACGCAAATCGAGAAGATGAGTGCAAAGGTGCCTTCTGGGAAGGCCGTTTTAAATCCCAAGCACTGTTAGATGAGCAAGCATTACTGGCGTGTATGATGTACGTTGATTTGAATCCTATTCGAGCTGGCATTGCCGATTCTTTGCAATCCTCTGATTTTACATCAATTCAAAAACGTCTAAATGCACTTTCCCCTAACAGCATCACACCACTGATAACCAAAACCCCAGTAGATAACTCTCAGCCAACACCAGATAAATCCCTCGCAAAATTTGATGGTGCAACGCACCTTCATCGACAAACGGGCATCCCCTTTCATTTTGCCGATTATCTGGAACTTATCGATTGGACGGGTCGCGCGATTCGCCATGATAAAAAAGGATTTATCGATAACCAGCGACCTAAACTGCTTAATGAGTTAGGGATTGCATCCGATGCATGGTTACTTTCAGCCAAAGAGTTTCGCCGACAGTTCAGTGGCATAAGCGGTCGATGGGATGCGATGTGTGCATTTAAACACAAGCAAGGTGGCAAATGGTGTCGAGGGAAATCCCATAGCCAAGCACTACATCCGGAGCAAATTAATGGACTTACATTGCGTTAAATTGCCCTAACAACAAATATTCGACTCAGTCGTAATGCTTAAGATTTGTGGCTATTTAGCCCAAATTTTGTGAGATGTAAGCAAGCGCCCAACTAACTATCCTACCTAATCGCTGACAAAACGACTCAGAAGGTAAAATTTAAAACATTTAAAATCAACAAATTACACCAGAAGGTAAGCAGAAGGTATCTTTTCTTTGCGAAGAATAAAGTCATCATCAGAAAAGCGCTTAGCGCAGATGACATTAGGTTCACGGAGAATGATAACAATGACAAGCTCACCTAAACAGACTCGCTCACAACATCCATTATCACTTGTGGGTGAAGGCAATGGCTCACAGTGCACTGCGCAGCAAGGCTTGGTCGAACCCTCGTTGCCGTTAACCTTCTTCGAACATGCCTCGATTGAAACGATTCAACAGTTTATTCAGCATCTGACAGAGCCGGTGATTATCGTCAATGCCCAAGGTTACATTTACTTTAGCAATAGCAAAGGTGCTGACTTACTGACATGCCCGCAGGCCAGTTTGAAGGGACAAGATTGGCGCAACTTTTTGACCGAACACCACCAAGCTCGCTATGACAATCTGCTGAGCAATGATATTAAATTAGGCAAAAATTGCGGTATCCCAGTGCAGCACTGCGCCGAAGAAATCACCCTCATTACCGCCTCAGGCAAAGCAAAAGATGTTGAGCTTTCCATTTCCTACATCCCCAGCCATGAACCTCTGTTTGTGATGATGATGCACGATTTAACGCAGCACAAAGCGGAAAATCAAAAGCTACGTAAATTGGCCGCCACAGATTCACTGACAGGACTGGCGAACCGCCGATATTTTGATGAAATGCTGCATCACTATTGGGAAGAATGCACAGGTAAGTTGCGCCCGATCAGCGTGGTGATTATCGATGTGGATTACTTCAAAGTGTTCAACGACCAATTCGGCCATATCCAAGGGGACGAATGTCTACGAAAGATTGCCAAAGTGATTGCTGACATAGTGCCAATAGAAATTGGCCTGGCAGCGCGTTACGGCGGTGAAGAATTCGCGCTAATACTGCCAAGCCACAATGCCAAAATGGCACTGACGATTGCCCAAAAAGTGCAGCAAGGGATTAATGACCTGCGCTTTACTGAGCAAGGCCTGCGCGACTATGTCTCTGTGAGCGCGAGCCAAGGGATTGCGAGTGAAATCAATGGCCAATTCCGTACCTCACTCGCCATGCTGTGCGCCGCCGATACCGCATTGTATCGCGCCAAAGCCGATGGCCGTGACAGGATCAATACGTCGCTTTAATACCTATTAATTGGCGACTTGTTTGCCCGCAACTGATTTACCCAAAACTGATTGACCCAAAACATAGTTACCCGCGACTTAGTTACCCGCGATGGATTAACCACGGGATGAATTACCCCAGTAGCGCTTTAGCGCACTGAGGTAAAACACGCAAAGCACACGAAAGGACGCACGAATATGAATAAGCTTGAGGCATCAAGAAATATACGGGCAGTGATTGAAAAAAGCTTACCCGTGAGCACGTCACCCCTTGCCATATTCACATACCAGTGTTGGTTGAAAACCAGCGCAGGTGGGCGTGTGTTCCATTATAAAACTGATAGGGAAGATACCTATTTTGCGGTGGATATAAATTCACTGGGGCATATTGAATGCGTGATTAATACCACCTTACTGCGGGTTGAGGCAATATCAACCTTAGGTGGACTCAACGACGGTCAGTGGCACTTATTGTCCATCTGCCATGAATACCATGAAATCAGTTGTTATGTGGATGGTGAAATTACCCATACACAACTCAATAATCTGTCACTGGTTGCCGACAATGAATTTTTAATTGAAAACGTGTCTTTACCGAATCATCGCGATACACATTTCGATGGTGAAATATTTGGCATCACCTTGCTCAATCGATTATTAACGCGAACTGAAATCGTTGACTATTACCGTAATCCAGCGCAACAAAGATCGATTAGCGAAAATAACCTTTATATTTATCAGCATCAAGATGCACATAATATTCGTGGTGAAAACTTTATCCCACTTAAAAGGCAAAAAGTGCTGCTGGTCATATTTAATGATACTGAACATCAATTCATAAAAACCACTACGGATAGCAACACCTATAATCAACAACTGCCTAAGATTATTCCGCCCCACGAACGCCGAGCCTATATTATTGAATGTAACTATAACACTTGGCCAAATTTTAGTTATTTAGTGAATTACACGGCGAGTAATCAAGCGGATATTACACTCAATATTGAAGTGTTTAAATCGCTGACAGTCTATCGCTCTAACATTAAAGTCACCGTCGCAAATGAACTCGAACGGGATTGTCTGATTATTCAATCGACCGAAGAAGAATTAAGTACTGAAGTGCGTATTAGTGAAAACTTAGTGATCACTCAAGCCAAAAACTTTGTTAATTTCATCAATGAAGTTCGCGCACACATTCCGGCCGATAATATTATTACCGGTGGCCATTATTATAGTGAGCAGCAACTTTCGGTCAGCACAGGTAAGCAAATGATCGCCTACCAACAGGCTTGCCAGCTGTTCAACCGCAGATTACAAAAAAAGCCTCTGGCGATCATCAAATGCACATCAACTGAAGAAGTCAAAATCGCCTATAAGGCGGCCATCGATTATAACTTGCCAATCAGCGTGCGCTCGGGTGGGAATGATCACGAAGGTGAAAGCACTGAAACGAATACCGTAGTGTTAGATCTGCTGAAGATGGATAGCCTCACTTTAGATCCCATTACAGGTATTGCGGCCATTGGCCCAGGTAATCGTTTTATCAATCTCACCACAGCCCTTGCCAAACAAGGCGTGATGATCCCCCATAGCTCCTGTGGCAGTGTTGCCATAGCGGGATTTATTATGGGCGGCGGCTCAGGACCTTGGACCCGCAAACACGGCATGTGCTGCGAATCCCTATTACAGGCAGAAATCGTCCTCGGCGTTGGTGAAACTCAAGTCGTCTCTGTTGCCAATAAACCTGAGTTACTCTGGGCGCTTAAGGGTGGTGGTGGGTTAAGTTACGGCATAGTGACCCGCTTTTTTGTTCAAACCTTTCCACTACCGCCTTGCCTTATCAAGTTTGAATTAGAATGGAATTGCTACGATAAACAAACCCAAGAACTCATTGAGCACACTCCAACCAAAGACATTTTACAGCGCTGGGAAGCCATCATTAATGCCGACAGCACTGGCTGTTTGATTGGCACCAATCTCAAGATAAATGCCAGACATTTCCCCGCAGAACAACACAAAACGCCTGACATAGACACAGAGTCGATTAAGCATAACTGCTTGATGTATGGCTTTTGGGAAGGCAATTCCGCCAGTCTGAATCACTTTATCCAGACACAATTTAATGAGTTTGACCTAGTGCCCAATGAAATTCGCATCGAGGGGATGGGCGGACTTACCAAAGCCTACGGTGAAAACTTAATGGCCAATTGGGAAAGGGAATCTTTTCATCATCTGCAAGCGGACTTGCAAGGCATAAACCGCTCACCGACGCCACCTGATTTGGATGAGCCCGCGCCCCATAAAGTCACCTCGCGCTTAGTCAATCAAACGGGGCTAAGGGGCGGTTATAAGCCACTGCTCGAAAGCTTAACCTCTCGCTATGTGCTTGAAGGTAATCGCCAATTGGGGCTATTTACCTATGTCACCCTTGGCGCCATTGCGGGTGATTATTATCGCACTATGGGTGAAGAGCAAAAGAGTCACAGCGCCTTCCCCTACAAGGACAGACAATACACGATTCAATATCAAACTTGGTGGAATAACGCGCTGCAAGAGAAACAACAATTGCAGGATAGCCAAGTGTTTACTCGCATCAATCGTGCACTCGATTGGATTGATGCCAGCCGAAATTATGACATCCCCAACACCTCGGGCGCCTTTATCAGCTTCAAAGATAAGGCTATCCCCACTGATGTGTACTTCGACCATAATTACGCCGCGTTAAAACGGATTAAGGCGGCCTACAGCCAAGATAGCTTTAACCATTTCCGCTCACGTAAAAGCATTATTTAGTTAATATATCGGCATAGCCTAGGGTGAGTTTTTAAGGCAAAATCGACGCCGTCCACAGGACGATGTCGCCCCTTAACTCTCTGTTCACTCTGTTGTAGGTTATCTATGCCCAGCTCAGCTTTAGCTATCATTTTTGCCCTATTGGCGGCCATTCTTATGGGCACAATCGGTGTATTAGCGCGCTTTGCCGCCCTACCCGCCGAGCACATTACCTTCTACCGCTTACTGCTCGGTGCCCTATTTCTATTGGCTTATATGCTGCTCACAGGTAAAGGCCATCAGATTCGCCATAGACCCAGCAAACGCAACTTAGTGAATGGCGCTATGCTCGCGGGTTTTATGGCGTTTTATATTGAAGCCATTCAGTACACCCAAATGGCCAATGTGATCATGATTATTTACTTAGCCCCTGTGGTGTCGGCTATTTTTGCCCATTATTTCTTTGCCGAGAAACTCACCCGCTTAAGCATGGCAAGCGTGGTCGTCGCGCTGATGGGCTTTATGTTAATGATCCCAACAGGGCCGCAGCAAGCGAGCAATCACACTGAATTATTAGGCTATTTTTATGCCCTACTCGCCCTATTAACCTACTGCGGTTTTATGTTAATCAACCGAAAACCTAGCCTGAGTTCGCCCTATCAAAGCACTTTAGTGCAGCTAAGTATCGGTGCTTTGTGCCTACTGCCCTTAGTGATAAATGCACCGCTAACGCCAAGTTTGCCGCAAATGGGCTGGTTAATTGCGATTGGATTCTTCCCCGGATTTTTAACCATTTTGCTGGCGGTAAAAGCCCTACGCCAATTGCCTGCTGTCACTTTTGGCACCCTCGCCTATGTGGAACCTGTTATCGTAGTGACGCTGGCATGGTGGATATTTGGTGAAACCTTGAGTCCCATGCAATTAAGCGGTGTCGGCTTGATTATTCTGGCCGGCATTAGCCAAGGCTTTATCAGTCAGCGCAAAGTATTGATTACGAGCGGCTAACCAACAACACTTTGCCAAGTAGCTGAAATAATGTGAAGAAAATAGTGTAAGCTCAACAGAGGATTGATTGAACATTGCACCGAAGACGTGCGACTAAGACTTAAGATCAGGAGGTCAAATTGAGAAAGCTACTGTTAGTCATTAGTATATTTTTGCTCAGCGGTTGCTTAGGCATGCCTAAACTGGTTCAACCCGTGAATGATTTCGAGCTAAATAAATACTTAGGTAAATGGTACGAAATTGCACGATTAGATCATTCATTCGAAAGAGGCTTAAGCCAAGTTAGCGCAGAATACAGCCTGAAAGAGGATGGTGGTGTTAGGGTCATTAACCGTGGATTTTCCGCGGCTAAAAATGAATGGAAAGAAGCCGAAGGTAAGGCCTATTTTGTGAATGGGGATTCAGAAGGCTATTTGAAAGTCTCCTTCTTTGGGCCATTTTATGGATCGTATGTGGTCTTCGAATTAGATCATGAAAACTATCAATACGCTTTTATATCGGGACCCGACACAGGTTATTTGTGGCTATTGGCTAAAACCCCAACTGTGCCACCGGAGGTGTTGCAAAAATTTGTTGAAATGTCTAAAGCCCGCGGCTTTGTTACCGACAATTTGATTTATGTGCAGCAAGAGTCAGCGCCCTAACGAGTGCCGCCAATGCGCTAAAATCGAGTGCGCGAAAGCTAATCGCTAGATAAAAAGACAGCAAATGGATACAAAAACGCCGCAATGAATCGCGGCGTTTTTATTGATGCTGCATTTAGCTGCACTGTATTTAAATGCATGTATTTAAATGCATGTATTTAAATGCATGTATTTAAATGCATGTATTTACACATGCAGCTAAATAACAAATAGCGTTAGACTTCGATGCCTTTGCTAGCAAGGAACTCATCGTAAGTGCCTCTGAAATCATTCACGCCTGAATGAGTGACTTCAAGGATACGGTTTGCCAGAGACGATACGAATGCACGGTCATGACTCACGAAAATCAAGGTCCCTTCGTACATTTCCAGCGCGTTGTTCAGTGATTCAATCGATTCCATATCCATGTGGTTGGTCGGTTCGTCGAGCACTAAAATATTGGCTTTTTGCATGATGAGCTTGCCGAATAACATACGACCTTTCTCACCACCAGACAGCACTTTGACTGACTTTTTAATGTCGTCAGAGCCAAACAACATACGGCCTAAGATGCCACGTACCGATTGGTCGTCATCTTCTGGCTTGCGCCATTGGCTCATCCACTCGAACAGCGTCATTTCGTTAGCGAAATCAGACTCATGGTCCTGTGCATAGTAACCAATGTTAGCGTTTTCAGACCATTGGATAGTACCTGCATCCTGCGGAATATCGTGGATCAGGGTACGTAACAGGGTTGTTTTACCGACGCCGTTTTCACCCAATACCGCAATGCGCTCGCCCACTTCAACAATTAAGTTTAAGTCTTTGAATAACGGAGTGTCGTAGCCTTTAGTTAGGTTTTCAATCACTAAGGCATTACGGAACAATTTCTTCTCTTGCTCGAAACGAATGAAGGGGTTCACACGGCTAGAGGCTTTTACTTCATCTAACTTAATCTTGTCGATTTGACGGGCACGTGATGTGGCTTGTTTCGCTTTAGAAGCGTTAGCCGAGAAGCGTGCTACGAAGGTTTGCAGTTCAGAGATCTGGGCTTTTTTCTTCGCATTATCAGACAATAAACGCTCGCGAGCTTGAGTCGCTGCTTGCATGTATTCGTCGTAGTTACCTGGGTAAACGCGCAGTTCGCCGTAGTCTAAGTCAGCCATGTGCGTACAGACTGAGTTTAAGAAATATCTATCATGCGAAATGATAACCATAGTACTGCTACGTTGGTTCAACATGTCTTGTAACCAACGGATTGTGTCGATGTCCAAGTTGTTGGTAGGTTCGTCAAGCAGCAGCACGTCTGGATCAGAGAACAGGGCTTGTGCTAACAATACACGCAGTTTTAAACCCGGTGCGATTTCAGACATCAAACCAAAATGGCTTTCAATACCGATACCTACACCTAACAGTAATTCGCCAGCACGAGATTCGGCGGTATAACCGTCCATCTCAGCAAAATCCATCTCTAGGTTGGCGACGGTAATGCCATCTTCTTCACTCATTTCGGGTAAAGAATAAATACGGTCACGTTCTTGCTTTACCTTCCACAGTTCGCGGTGGCCCATGATCACGGTGTCGATCAGGTTGAATTCTTCATAACCGAACTGGTTCTGGCTTAATTTACCCAGACGCTCATTCACATCTAACGAGACGTTACCGCTGCTAGGATCTAGATCACCACACAGGATCTTCATGAAGGTCGATTTACCACAGCCATTCGCGCCGATAAGACCGTAACGGTTACCACCGCCAAATTTAACTGAGATGTTTTCAAACAGTGGCTTAGCGCCGAACTGCATGGTGATATTTGCTGTTGTGATCAAAATGAACTTCCAAATCGAGTAATGTTGGCCGAGCCCGCTGGCGCCGCTTTAAATAAGCATAAACCAAATAACGCTATGCCGAAGGGGTAAAAATAAACGTGGCACTATAGCAGTTTGGGCTAAATTATCAACTAAAAAGGCGGCTAGAAAGCCAGAGGGAATGCCGAAATCGCCGCACTATGCCTGTATGAGAAGCGTAATTGATTTTACCCTATTGGCTTAGCTTTCAATGTATTCGCGCCGAATGACAATCTGATGACCTTAGCGTCGTAAAGCTTGGCGATGCTAAGGGTCATCAGATTAGGGACTATCTGCTAAGGACTTATGTGGTAAGTGTTAATGTGGACATAGCCCAGAGTTAGCTCAAGATACCCATTTCAGTATATTGAGCTTTTTTGGGCACAGGCAGCTTATAACTTCTGTCGTCTTAAGCGGTTGGCGTTCGTGACGACAGTCAGTGAAGACAAAGCCATGGCTGCACCCGCAATCACAGGGCTTAATAACATGCCCGTAAGTGGATAAAGCACGCCCGCCGCAACCGGAATACCCAAACTGTTATACACAAAGGCGCCGAACAGATTCTGCTTAATATTGGTAATCGTCGCCCGCGACAATGCCAATAAGTTAGCAATCACTATCAATTGCTGCGACAGCAAGGTGATGTCCGCACTTTCAATCGCCACCTCAGTGCCCGATCCCATCGCGATCCCCACATCCGCGCTCATCAGAGCTGGCGCATCATTAATACCATCCCCAACCATAGCCACCACATGCCCTTGCTTTTGTAAATCCAGCACATGCTGTTGTTTTTGCTCGGGCAGTACACCAGCAATCACTTCGGTGATGCCCACTTGGTCGGCCACCGCCTGCGCCGTTTGTGGGTTATCCCCCGTTAACAGCACCACGCGAATGCCCCTTTGCAGCATGGCCGCGATGGCTTCTTTGGCATCGGGTTTAATCGGATCGGCAAGTGCGATAGTGGCCACTAACTTGCCCGCTTTAGCGACATAAATCGGGGTTTTACCTTGGTTCGCAAAACTTAATGTCGCGTTAGGATCTAAGGCACTGCCATCGGAATTGACAATATTCAATGCCGTCATCAAGGCGAGATTACCTATCGCCAGCGATACGCCATCGACCTTGCCCTCAATCCCCTTACCTTGATGGTTCGTAAACGCCTGTGTGTCGGGCAATTGCGTCTGTGATTCCTTGGCATAACTGACAATCGCCCCCGCTAACGGATGCTCAGAGTGCTGCTCAAGGCTTGCAATTTCGCCCAGCAAGGTTTCTTTATCGGCATCACTCAGTGTTTGTACTAATACAAAGTCAGTGACTTGCGGCTTGCCCAAGGTGACAGTACCGGTTTTATCCAGCACCACACAGTCAACTTTACTGGCGGTTTGCAACGCTTCGCCATTTTTAACTAACACGCCCATTTGGGCTGCGCGTCCCACAGCCACCATGATAGACATAGGCGTAGCCAGCCCCAGCGCACAGGGACAAGCTATGATAAGCACACTCGTCAGCACCACTAACGCATGGCTTAAGGCGGGCGCTGGACCTGCAAAATACCAAATAGCCGCCGCCAGCAGCGCTATCGCCACCACAGTCGGGACAAATACCGCGGAGATCTTATCGGCCAATCGACCTATGGGTAATTTTGACGTTTGTGCCTGTTGCACCAGTGCAATGATTTTGGCGAGCTTAGTATCTTGTTGCCCAGCCGTCACTCGGTAAACTAAGCTGCCGTTGCCATTGACTGTGCCCGCGCTCAGACTATCTCCCCGATTTTTAAGCACGGGAATAGGCTCACCTGTGAGCATGGCTTCATCAAGTAGGGATTGTCCTGTTTCGACCTCACCATCAAGGGCAACTCTGTCTCCGGGGCGCAAACGCAGCTTATCGCCCAGTTTCAACTGACTTATCTCAACCTTTTCATCCCCCTTATCCGTAATACGAATCGCAGTAGTGGATTGCAACCCGAGCAGTCGCTGCACCGCTTCGCTGGTTTTGCCCCGCGCTTTGAATTCGAGTCCATGACCTAAGTTAATCAAACCTAAGATCATCACACTCGCCTCAAAGTACACATGGCGGGTATCCATAGGGAATGCGCTGGGCATAATGACTACCAACATGGAATAGGCCCATGCGGTACTGGTACCCAGCACAATCAGCGTATCCATGTTAGTGGTTTTGGCTTTTAGCGCCCGCCACATGCCTTGATAGAAATGTCTGCCTGTGGTGATGAGTAAAGCCAAAGTGACCAGTCCCATGATGCCCCAGCCTAACTGCAGGTTTGGGCTGTTGATCATCATTTCACCGCCCAGTAATCCCCACAGCATCATGGGAACACCCACAACGAGCGCAGCTATAGCTTGGCGCATCCGCAGTCGATACTCGGCGGCATCTTCAAGGCGTTTTTCTTCGGCGGCGACTTTAGCATCAATAACGACCTGCGCCGGATAACCCGCATTTGCCATCACAGCCAAGGCGCTATCAGCGCTCATCTTGCCTTCTACCGTCACTTGCTTATCGGCGAGATTCACACGCGCTTCAACGCCCTCTTGAGCGGCAAACGCCTTTTCAATTTTTGCGACGCAGCCAGCGCAATTCATATTGGCGACATAGAGTCTGGTCATAGACATGGGAGCTCCCTCACTTGATGTTTCACACTATAGGTCTAAGATAAAGTCTCCCATCACTGGAGAGTCAAGGATGAATTTGCTCAATGTGATCACATCGACAATTAATTGCTGGGCGAAATGGGTGATACCATTCAGTTGGAAAAATAGAGGTCAAAATGAAGATAGGTGAAGTGGCGAAACAAACGGGCTTAAGTGTTAAGAGTATCCGTTATTATCATGATATTGGCTTAGTGTGCGGCGAGCGCAATGAGGCGGGTTATCGAGTTTATCGCCATCAAGATATTGAAGCACTTAAGTTTGTGCATCAATGTCGCGACTTAGGTTTTAGCCTAGAGGATTGCAAATCCTTGCTTGGTCTTAAGGGCAATGAAAGCCGTAATGCCGAGGACGTTAAGCTGCTTACCCAAACTCATCTTGCCTATGTCGAAGAGCAAATCAATAAGTTACAGCAGCTTAGGGCGCAATTGCAGCACATGGTGACCCAATGCAAAGGCGGCGATCAGCCCCACTGCGCCATTATCGACAGCCTAAGTCACGAGACTCATGGCAGCCATGAAAATCACAAGAGCCAGCAAAATGCTGGCTCTGAGTGTTGCGGTAAAAGCCAATCGCAATAGCGATGGCAAGTTCAATAACGGTAAATACCACGTTATTGACTTCTCACTATGGTTGGCTTTAACGCCGCGGCGTTATCCAGTACCAGTGTTACAAGCTTACCCGCTGGGGTAAA
Organism: Shewanella sp. SM32; assembly: GCF_025654235.1. NCBI lineage: Bacteria > Pseudomonadati > Pseudomonadota > Gammaproteobacteria > Alteromonadales > Shewanellaceae > Shewanella > Shewanella sp. SM32. The sequence continues at coordinate 12,774 of NZ_JAKKRO010000003.1, forward strand.
GTTAAACACTTGCCCATAAAATGCCAGCTCAGTTTCTAATCCTGCGGCCTTGTGCTCAGGTTTCCAACCGCCGTGGGGTTCATCCTGATAAGCGATATAAGCCGTGGGTACGCCTCTCACTTTCAACGCCTCATAAATCTGCCGCGACTGCTGTGGTGGCACGATTTGGTCACGTAATCCTTGAAAAATTAATAAAGGCTCATTCAATCCTTCAAGGTGATGCAGGGGCGACAGCTCCCTATAGCGGGCTTGATTTTCACCATAGGGGCCGATAAGCAGATCTAAGTAGCCAGTCTCGAATTTATGGGTACTCTTGGCGAGCTGTTCAAAGTCACTGATCCCCGCATAGCTCACCCCCGCTTGAAATACATCATAAAATGCCAAGGACGACATCACAGTTAACCCACCAGCGCTAACACCTCGAATCGCCAGTTTTTGTCCATCGACCCAACCCTTATCAACTAAATAACGGGCCGCATTGACCGCATCTTCCACATCAACTTGGCCCCATTTTCCGTAAATACTTTGACGGTAAGCACGGCCAAAACCACTGCTGCCACGGAAATTAACATCGAGAACCGCAAAACCTCGGCTGGTCCAAAATTGAATGTCACTGCGATAAGCCAGACTCGCCCGCGCCGTAGGACCGCCATGTAACATTACAATCAAGGGCGGACGGGTATCATTAGGCGCAGTATAGTTGGGGTTAACCGGACCATAAAAATAACCGTAAGCTTGCTGGTTAGCACCTGTTTTAAAAGTAATATTTTTAGCACGGGAGATATAATTGGGATTAAGTTTTGGTAAGTTAGGGGTATACACCAACTCAGTACCACGACCGATCACTTTATAAATGCCCTTCTCTGGCGTCGCCTTAGCGCCGACAAAATAAACAGCATCTTCCCCTCGGATCACTTGGGTGATTTCACCAAAGTCGACGGCCAAAGATTCGGTCAGGCCTGAATCTAGATGCAGTCTAATTAAAACGGCCTGACTACCAAGCATATAACTGGCAATAATCGTTTTTTCGGATTCAAAGGCATAGTTATGATTGCCTAAATACCAATCAGCTACCGCAAACTCGGCCTTTTTCTTTAGCACTGGGTCTAAGGTATTTTGTGCCGTGACTCGATAGATATTCCACCAGTTACTGATATCCGATACGACATACAATTGTCCATCAGGACTAAATAATGGCTGCGACACCGAAGAGTCTGCGGGCGTGTTTACCTTACGAATATTGTGTAATTGCCCTTTACGGTCCAGATCCCCAAGCCAGAGCACGCTATTATCCCATGGCATATAGGGATGTTCCCACGTGATCCACGCCAGTTGGCTGTTATCGGGCGAGATGGCTGGCGAAGAAATAAAGTCATGGCCCGAAACAAAGGTATCGCCTTCACCGGCAAAATTAAGATTAATGGTAACAAGACTCGCCTTAGGCTCACCCGCTTGACGATGATCTTCGCGCACACAGATAATCCTCGACCCTTTGGGGTAAGCAATACAATCTGCATGGCGAGTACCATTTGGCGTTAAAGGCAAAGGGGGTTGATTAGGGGCAAAACGATAAAACAGTTGGTCCTGTGCCTTAGTGGCAAACAGACTCTGACCAATCCCCAAAAAGGCGGCACCACCGTATTCATGAACGGCGGATTTAACATTAAACGCAGGCGGCACTATGTCGGTAATGTTTCCACGTTGGTCGAGGCGTTTGATCCCGACTTGGCCTTGTTTTTCACCATCAGATTCAGAGAAATAAATAGCACCATCAACGCTTTGCAACTCAGCCACATTATCGGCCTGCTCAAACACTTCAGTCGCCGATAGCGGAGACTGCCAACTACCATAGGGCGCAACTATGCGCGCGCCATTATCACTAAGATGCGGCGTCTCTTTGTTCGAGCGCTCGCAAGCACCTAAACAAAATAAGCCCCCCAGCATCCATAAATATCCATGTAGCTTCATTGTTTCTCCCCAATGTTTGCCAACTGCACAAACCGAAACAAAATATGAACTTGCAGAAATGAGTTATGTGTAAATTAGTTATTTTTTAAATTTTTTTAAGAACCAATTTACCACTTGCACTTGTTGTACTTGCGTTAAACCAAAATAAATACACACCCAAGGTGAGATAAGAAAAAACCATGGGATCACGGCCACAGAGCGGCCACTAAAGAGCAGAAAAAAGAAACCGCAATAAATCACAACCAACCCTAAGATACCCACGCTCAACATCATGCGCTTAGTGATTTTCTCAAGCCAGTGGGCTTTTTCCTGCCAAGACATCCGGATTTCAAGCTCCATTACATGTGATCAACATGTTTGTAAAGTTATGTAAAAAAACGGGAGAGCGATTGTTGAAGGTTAACAACTAAATGTCAACTCCAACAGTGAAATCTAAATAAATCCGAAAGCTAGAGTATAAGAACCATTATCTTTATTTACCCTATAAAAAAACCGAGCCTAAGCTCGGTTTTTATGCAAATCAATAAGATATCGCTCTAAAGACGGATACCACCATCGATTTCAAACACACGACCGTTAACATAATCGTTTTCAATAATAAAACGTACGGTAGAAGCTATCTCGTCGGCATGACCTAAGCGGCCAACTGGCACGAGTTTCTCTAAACGCTCCAACGCTTCTGGCTTCATTGCCGCCGTCATCTCGGTCGCGATAACGCCCGGTGCCACGGCTGCACTACGGATATTGTAGCGCGCTAACTCCTTCGCCCAACCGACGGACATAGCCGCAACACCCGCTTTTGAGGCCGCGTAATTTGATTGGCCCATATTACCCGCCTTAGCAAGGCTAGAGATGTTAACAATCACCCCCGCTTGACCCGATTCAATCATGGCCGCTGCGGCCTCACGGCCACAGAGGAAACTGCCGGTCAGGTTCACATTGATCACCGATTGGAATTGCTCGTAAGACATACGATCAGTGACCTTGCCGTCTTTGGCTTTGACTAACATGCCATCACGCAAAATACCGGCGTTGTTCACTAACACGTTCACTTGACCAAAATCTTCGAGAATATAGGCAAAACCCGCGACGACATCTTCTTCGTCGGTAATGTCTAAGGCATAACCTTGGACTTCAGTGTCCGATCCAAGCTCAGCGCAGGCTCGCTCGAGTTTTTCTTGGTCCACATCGATAAGCGCTATCTTAGCACCCGCCTGCGCAAAATTTTGCGCCATTGCTAAGCCTAAGCCACCCGCGCCGCCAGTAATGACGACAACCTTATCTTTTAAATCCATCTGGTGATCCCTTGTTATCTGTGTCTATTTTTTAAGTGGTGCAAATTGTTCAAATATACTGGAAAAATCTCGGCGACCATTGCCTTGTCTTGCATGATTAACATACAAGCTGCGGGCTAAAGCGCCCATTGGCGTGCTAGAGTTGCTCAATAATGCAGCTTCTTGTGACAGACCGAGATCTTTGACCATCAAATCTACCATAAAGCCACCCTGATAGCCCTTAGAAGAAGGCACTGTTTCCATCACGCCTGGGCAGGGATTGTACTTCTCTAGCGTCCAGTTTCCGCCACTGCTGACCTTCATAATGTCGGATAGCACTTTAGGATCAAGACCGTGATCAATCCCCATTTGCAGTGCTTCGGAAGTACCGACCATCAGCACAGATAACAGCATGTTATTGCAGATTTTCGCGACTTGCCCCGCACCTGGACCGCCTGCGTGGAAGATATTCACACCCATAGCCTTAAGTACGGGCTGCGCACGTTCAAAAGCGTTATCCGAGCCACCACAAATAAAAGTTAAAGTACCCGCTGCCGCGCCTGCCGTGCCGCCAGAAACTGGTGCATCCATAAATTCGATGCCGCTTTTAGCCGCTTCGGCCGCAACTAATTGTGCGCTTTGTGCATCGATGGTTGAACAATCGATGAGCAAGGTATCACCCGCAACCACTTCAAGCAGACCTTTGTCTGTTCCATTGCCTAAATATAAACTTTTCACATGCTTGCCCGCAGGCAGCATAGTAATCACCACACTTGCGCCCGCTGCAGCGCCGCAGGCGGTACTTGATACTAAGGCGCCTTGTTCGGCCAATTGCTGCATAGCCTCAGGGACTAAATCAAAGACGCGAACCGTCATGCCTGCTTTTAATAAATTGGCCGCCATTGGGCCGCCCATATTACCTAAACCGATAAAGGCTACTGAACTCATGCCATCACTCCTGTGTTGTTCTTTTTAGTGTTGTGATAATGCTATCAAATTGATTATGCTGACTTTATCACAGAGTAAAGCGAGCTTGGCTAAGCAAATAAACACAGCGCTTAGCCAACTCGGCCCTTAAACGCTTAACTCAGTTGGTTAAAGGGATGCGCCTCGCCCCATGGGGAAGCCAATATTTGCTCAAGTACCGCTGTGGGTACTGAGTTAACATCCTTAAAACACCATTGCGGTTTCTTGTCTTTATCAATCAAGAGTGCACGAACGCCTTCGCAGAAATCACCGTGGGCGCACACGTTAACACTCGCGGTTAATTCCCATTTGAAACATTGAGCTAAGCTAAGCTTAGTCCCTAACTGCCCTTGGATATAGACCAAGTGCCAGCTGATAGGGCTACCCGCAAGGAAGGTGTCCCGCGCTTTCATTAACCACTTTTCTTCCGATACCAGAGTTGACATACGTGTTGCAATATCCTGCAGACTGCCCGCCATAAGCCTGTCAATTATGTCTTGGCTTTCGGCTAATACACTGTCGCCCTTAGGAATATCCACTTGATTAGACAGCTCGTTGATCATGCTATCTAAACGTTGATGATTAAGTGCTGGCGTATCGCTCCAATCTAAGGTTGCCATGGCATCAAACATCAGCTCTTTGTCGTCGCGGTTCAGGTAATGATCCGCAAGGCCCACATAACAGGCATCGGCGGCATTGAGTTGATAGGCGGTCAATCCCAAAAACAATCCCATCTTGCCCTGCATACGATTAAGGAAATAACTGCCGCCCACATCGGGATATAGGCCGATAGTCACCTCTGGCATAGCGATACGCGAGGTTTCGGTAACGACTCGGTGGCTCGCGCCCGCCATCAAACCGAGACCGCCGCCCATGACTATGCCATCACCCCACACCAACACAGGTTTGCCAAAGGTATGCAGTAGATAATCGAGGCGATATTCCTCTTCGAAGAAAACCTTTGCTTCCTCAGTCACTTGCCCATTAGCGGCAATGGAAGCATGGTATAAAGCGCGCACATCACCCCCGGCACAAAATGCCTTCTCACCGCTGCCATCTAATACGATGCAAGCGATAAGGGGATCTTTCTTCCACAGATTAAGCTGCGCCGTCATAGCGCGCACCATGCCTAAATCTAAGGCATTGAGGGCTTTTTCCACATTGAGTGTGACCACACCAACCAATTTGCCAGAAGCAGTGGCTAAGGTTTGAAAAACCACATTTTGTGTGGTCGTGACCTGATTTGCGACATGCTCGACCACGTCATTATCTACTACATTCGTCATTAGCGGTTTCTCCACTCAGCTTTACGTTTCCCTAAAAACGCATTCACGCCTTCGGCCTGATCTTCAGTATCAAATAATCCGACAAATAACTCACGCTCAATCGGTAGCGCTTGGCTACGCGCCATAGTGCGCCCCGCTTGAATAAGCGTCTTACACGCAGTCACGCTGCTTGGGCTTTGATTCGCCACTTTGACGGCTAAGGCAATTGCCGCATTAAGCGCTTCGCCAGTATCGACCACTTCTTCCACTAAACGTAGATTCAATGCCTGAGTCGCATCGATACGCTCGCCGCATAAAATCATCCGCTTAGCCCAACCTTCACCGACGAGTGCGGTCAGATTTTGAGTGCCACCCGCACAGGGTAATAAACCGACCGTCGCTTCGGGTAATGCCATTACAGCTTGAATTTCGGCGATACGAATATCGCAGGCCAACGCGACTTCTAAGCCGCCGCCCATGGCATAACCGTTAATCGCGGCAATCGACACACCGCGGAATTGGCTTAAGGTTTCAAAGGCTTCACCAAAATGCTTTGCCATCGTTGCCGCATTACCTTTGTCACCATCGCTAAACAGTTTTAAATCGGCGCCAGCGGAGAAGAACTTTTGCCCTTGGCCCGTTAACACTAAGGCGTAAATCTCTTTATTGGCATTCAGCTCAAGCACTTTGGCTTTAAGCGCCTGCAAACTCTCGGCGGTCCAAGTGTTGGCTGGCGGATTGTTCATGGTCAGAATCGCCGTGTGGCCTTCGATACGTTCAACTAAATATTCCATCTTTATAGACTCCTTTTCAGTTATCGCCGACCTGTAAGTCACGCATATTGCGAGTTGAATTACAGGATTTGTCCTGCATTTTCATCGAGTAAACGACGGGCGATAATTAAGCGCATAATTTCGTTAGTGCCTTCTAAAATCTGATGCACACGCACATCACGGAAATGACGTTCCAGCGGGTACTCCCTTATATAACCATATCCACCATGAATTTGCAGCGCCGCATCGCAGACTTGAAACCCCACATCAGTGGCAAAGCGTTTCGCCATAGCGCAATAAGCCGTGGCTTCAGGATCGCCACTATCGAGTTTAAATGCCGCAAGACGCACCATTTGGCGGGCTGCGACTAATTCTGTCGCCATATCGGCAAGCTTAAATTGCAGCGCTTGGAAAGCCGCTAACGGTTTACCAAATTGCTGACGCTCATTCATATACTGAGTTGCGCGCTCTAAAGCCGACTGCGCCGTCCCCACAGAACAGGTAGCGATATTGATGCGACCGCCGTCTAAGCCTTTCATCGCGAACGCAAAACCTTGGCCTTCTTCACCGAGCAAGTTCGCTACTGGCACGCGCACGTTTTCAAAGGTGATTTGACGGGTCGGCTGGGCATTCCAACCCATTTTATCTTCAGCTTTACCATAAATAACGCCAGCGGCATCCGCCGGAATCGCAATGGCCGAAATCCCCTTAGGCCCAGCTTGACCCGTACGGCACATCACGACTAAAAGCTCAGTGGCGCCCGCGCCTGAGATAAACATTTTCGAGCCTGAAATCACATATTCATCACCGTCGCGCACCGCTTTGGTTTGCAAAGATGCGGCGTCCGAACCCGCACCCGGCTCAGTTAAACAATATGACGCTAACATCTGCCCTGTGGTTAACGGCTCGGACCAAGTCTGACGCAGGGTTTCAGTGCCCCAAGTCGTCACCATCCAAGTCGCCATATTGTGAATGGTCAGCATGGCTGTGGTTGCAGTGCAGCCCTTGGCAAGTTCTTCAAAAATAATCGAGGCATCGAGGCGCGATAAACCCATGCCACCTTCGGATTCTGGCGAATACAGAGAGCAAAAACCTAGCTCACCGGCTTTTTGGATCACGTCTTTGGGGAAATGATGTTCTTCATCCCACTTGGCGGCGAACGGGGTTAATTCTTCCGCGGCAAACTGGCGCGCAAGATCGGCAAACTGACGTTGGTCATCGTTGAAATTAAAATCCATTTGGCTCTCCTATGACTCTGTGGTCACTTTTTTATTGAATAAATTGGGCGCCGTAAAGACGCCGTGGTTTATCGATTAATCACCGAGCTTAGCGTAAGTTAATGCTCATATTTGGCGTTGAAGCTACGGCGATATCGGACTCAAACCAGCGGGAAGTGATGGTCTTGGTCTCGGTATAGAAACGCACCGCTTGCTTACCGTAGGCATGTTGATCGCCATAGAAACTGCCCTTCCAACCGGTAAATGAGAAGAAAGGTAATGGCACAGGAATAGGCACGTTAATCCCCACTTGGCCGACTTCGATTTCATGTTGATATTTACGGGCAGCGGCACCGCTAGCGGTAAAGATAGACGTGCCGTTGCCATAAGGGCTGGCGTTAACTAATTCGATGGCGGCTTCTAAGGAGTCTGATTCCATACAACACAGTACAGGGCCAAAGATTTCTTCCTTGTAAATGCTCATCTCAGTGGTGACTTTATCGAACATGGTTGGGCCAATCCAATTACCGGATTCATAACCTTCCACGGTAAAATCGCTGCCATCGAGTAAACACTCGGCGCCTTCGGCTTTACCTTGGGCGATAAGTTTAAGCACCCGCGCCTTAGCTGCAGGGCTGATAACTGGACCATAACCCGCTTCTTTATCGTCCCATAAACCTGGGCGAACTTTGGCTAACGCTTCTTTTAATTCTGGGATCCACTCTTTAGCGGCACCAACAAACACGGCAACCGAAATCGCCATACAACGCTGACCCGCCGCGCCAACAGAAGCGCCGACTAAGTTGTTGATCACTTGCTGTTTGTTTGCATCAGGCATAATCACGCAGTGGTTTTTCGCGCCCGCAAAGGCTTGCACGCGTTTTAAGTTATCGGTACCTGTTTTATAAATATATTGACCCACAGCCACAGAACCGACAAAGGAAATGGCTTTAATCGCAGGGTCTGCCAGCAGAATATCTACGGCAGTTTTGTCGCCATGCACTAATTGCAATACGCCCTTAGGTGCACCCGCCTCAACAAACAGCTCAACCAGGCGCTGCGGCGTCATAGGGTCTTGTTCAGAAGGCTTTAAAATGAAAGTGTTACCGCAGGCAATCGACAATGGAAACATCCATAACGGGATCATCGCAGGAAAGTTAAATGGCGTAATACCCGCACACACACCGAGTGGTTGAGTGTAACTGTAAGTATCAATTGAACGCGCGACGTTCTCGACAGTTTCACCCATCAATAATGACGCTACGTTACAAGCATGTTCAGCGACTTCGATACCGCGCCATACATCGCCCTTGGCATCTTCAAAGGTTTTACCGGTTTCCTTTGCAAGAATGGTCGCCAGTTCGTCGTGATGTTCTTTTAGCAGATGTTGATAACGCAACATGACGCGCGCGCGTTCAGACACTGGCACTTCTTTCCAGGTTTTAAAGGCCGCTTTGGCGCTAGCAATCGCAGCGTGAACTTCTTCGCTAGTGGCAGCATTAATCACAGCAATCGGCGAGTTATTCGCGGGATTGGTGACAATAATCTGTGATGTGCCCGTACCTTGGATAAACTCGCCGTCAATGTAATGCTTTACTTGTGTGGTCATGTTGCAATCCTTTCCTTGTAGAGTGATGGGCTGGCGGTGCGATATTATGATTATCCTCAAGGGAAGTGATTGTGATTGCCCTTGCCAGCCCCGTCTTGTTGATTTAACTAAAACCTGATTTGACAAAAACCTTTGCGATTAGACCTCAATGGCCATCGCTGTTGCTTCACCACCGCCGATACACAGCGAGGCGACACCGCGTTTAAGGCCGCGGGCTTTTAAAGCATGGATTAAGGTCACTAGTAAACGTGAACCCGAGCAACCAATAGGATGACCTAAGGCGCAGGCGCCGCCATTGACGTTAACTTTAGCCACATCTAAACCCAGTTCAGACACGGCAAGCATAGTCACCATGGCGAAGGCTTCGTTGATTTCAAATAAATCGACGTCATCCGTTGACCAACCCACATTAGCCAGCAATTTCGCCATAGCGCCAACCGGTGCAGTGGTAAAGAGTGAAGGCTCTTGGGCGTGGGTCGTGTGGCCTTTAATGGTGGCTAATACTGTTAAGCCTAAACGCTCAGCTTCGCCGCGAGAGGTCAGCATCAATGCCGCTGCGCCATCGGAAATAGAGCTAGAGTTAGCCGCAGTGATAGTGCCATCTTTGGTAAAAGCTGGGCGCAGCGTAGGAATTTTTTCAGGGCGGGCATTACCGGGTTGCTCGTCGGTATCGATAGTCACATCACCACGACGATCGCTGACAGTAACTGGGGTAATTTCGGCTTTAAAGGCACCCGAGTTAATCGCGGCATTGGCTTTTTCGAGCGAACTTAGCGCAAAGGCGTCCATCTGCTCACGAGTGATCCCAAATTCATCGGCGGTTTTCTGGGCAAACGTTCCCATGGCGCCGCCAGTATAAGCATCCTCAAGACCATCTAAAAACATATGATCGAGCACTTTGCCGTGGCCCATGCGCATGCCGCCGCGAGCTTTATCCAAAAGATACGGCGCTTGGCTCATACTTTCCATACCGCCAGCGATCACGACTTTTGCACTGCCCGCTTTAATCAAATCGTGGGCTAACATGACCGTCTTCATGCCTGAGCCACAGACTTTGTTCACTGTGGTCGCACCAACGGATAAGGGTAATCCCGCACCTAAAGTGGCTTGACGTGCAGGCGCTTGACCTAAACCAGCGGGTAATACGCAGCCCATCAAGACTTCATCAACATGCTCACCCGCTAATTGAGTCTCCGCCAACAAGCCCTTAATGGCTGTCGCGGCTAAAGTCGGTGATGCAACAGATGACAAACTGCCTTGAAAACCACCCATAGGGGTGCGTTTAGCGGCAACAATAACAATATCTTGATTTAACGGTTCAGTACTCATGCAGGCTCCAACCCAAATTGACCACAAGGCCTAGTGCTAACCTTGGGACGTTTAATAAAATCGACAATAAAACCACTCTGACGTTTACGCGAACGTAAAGCAAGTATTCCTTGGTCTAATGTGTCGATTTTATCGGGTAAAAATTGTCAGTAAGGATTTACAGCGAGGCAGGGATTAAGCGCAGTCAAGCGTGGACAACAGAATCGAAGGGAGAGATAAATTAAGAGCTTTTGGGTATCAGCTTAGGTCACATCCATGTGACCACATCACCATAAAAGGCTAGCGCGATTCCCACGGCGTCATCGCCGTCATATCACTTAAGTCATAAGGCGTTAACTGGTAAACGTAATAATTGAGCCAATTACTGACCAACAAACTACCGTGGCTGTGCCAGCGGGCAATGGCTTCGGCTTCTGGATTATTATTTCGATAATAGTTTTGTGGCACATTTGGCGTTAAGCCTTGGGCTAAATCCCTATGGTATTCATCGTTTAAGGTCGATTTTTGATATTCAGGGTGCCCCATTACAAACAAGTTACGGTTATTGCGACTTAATACTAAATAGGCCCCGGCCTCATCGGACTGCGCTAACACTTGCAACTGCGGGTGTTGTCTAATTTCTTCCACATCCATCTCGGCAAAACGCGAATGGGGTGCAAAGAACTCATCATCAAAACCACGTAACAGTGGGAAATGCTGACAAGTGCGCCTATGTACAAATACGCCAGAACGCTTCTGTTGCAATATTTTTCGATTTAAACCATAGAGATGATACAAGCCCGCATGAGCTGCCCAGCATAAAAACAACACTGAGGTGACATGCTCTTGGGACCAGTCGATGATTTCACGGATATGATCCCAATAAACCACATCTTCGAAATCGATTTGCCCAAGCGGCGCGCCTGTGATGATAAGACCGTCATAATTTTTATGGCGCACAGCTTCAAAGTCACGGTAAAAAGTATTCATGTGGTCGATGGAAGTATGCTTGGACTCTTTGTCGTGAATGCGCAGTAAATCCACATCGACTTGTAAAGGCGTGTTGCCCAGTAAGCGCAATAACTGGGTTTCAGTCTCGATTTTGTTCGGCATCAAGTTCAAAATCAGCACCTTCATCGGCCTGATATCTTGATTCGCCGCCCGCGTCTCGGACATAACGAAAATATTTTCTGACTCTAACACCCCTGCTGCGGGCAGATGATCTGGAATTCTAACCGGCATACCGCGCCTCTTCTGTTCGTAAATACTAACGGATTCGGCGCGTATGTCAGCTCACTTCTGAGCGAGCTAACTAGCCACCGACTTTCTCTAGCAGTATCGTCATTGGCTCAGTGGAATTGAGATCAATATGATAGGCTTGAGTATTAATAAACAATAACTTATCACCCAACATAATCCGGGCACCTATGGCATAAGTGTGACCGGGTTGGAACTGATCGCTACCAATCGCAAAACTGAATGGCGCCGGTGTCGCAGCACCTTGTTGCACGCGCTCCGCCATCACTATGGCTGGCACATCCATTTTTGAGACATCAAGCAGTTGCACTATGACCTTAGCATCGGCAGGTAAGGCTATCCGTTCGCGATATAAGGTCTCGCCTTTTATCTCAACGATAGCATTCGGTGTCGCACAACCCGATAACACCCCCATGATGGCCATTAATGCTAAGGCTGTTAATCTCAATGCGCTTAAACGCAACCATTTGTTCATTTTGTTTCTCCTAATCATACATAAAGACTTCTAGATGTCCATACGCCCAAGCTATAAATCTTGTCTTGATGAACATAACTTTCTATCATAAGCCACCATTTCGTTGCCGAAAAATCTATGACCCAAGCAACTGCAATCATTGTGGGAGCTAGCTCACAATTAAGTCGTGAACTTGCAAAGCAATTGGCAGATCAGCAGGTTGAATTAGTCTTATTCGCCCAAGATCCAGAATCACTGCGCGATTTTGCCTTATCCTTGCCAACAAAAGTACAAGTTTTTGCACTTCAAATTGAACAACCTCAAGCCATCATCAATCAACTTGAATCAGTCTGGCAAACTCTTGGCGGCGCGCACTTAGTCTTAGTCAATACTGGCCTCAATAGCTATGACCCCGAGTTGCCTTGGCTACCGGAGCAAGACATTATCGATGTCAATGTGCGAGGTTTTGCTGCCATCTGCAATACGGCATTTAGACTATTTCGCGAGCAAGGTTATGGACAACTGGCGGCAATCAACTCGATTGCGGGCCTGCGCGGCGGGCCGAGTGTGGCCTATCACGCCTCAAAAGCCTTTGGGCAAAATTACCTTGAGGGCTTAAGTATGCATGCTCAGCGCCTTAAGTTACCGATTACGATTACCGATATCCAACTTGGTTTGCTCGATAAAGCCGCTATGCAGCAAAGTGCGATGTGGCTTGCACCATTGCCACAAGTCGCAGCACAAATCATCAAGGCAATGAAACAAGGCAAACGCCGCGTCTATGTGACCAAACGCTGGCGCCTCGTCGCTTGGCTTACTGTGTTATTACCCGAATTTATCTATAACACTCGCCACTGGAAAGCTAAAAAGCCAAAGCGCTAAATCGGCTTAGCCTAAGTGGAACAGAACATAGCGCGATAAAAAGTGCAGAAACGAAAAAGGAGCCTAAGGCTCCTTTTTTTACGCTTATCTAATCAGTGGATTAGAAAGTGTAACCCACGCTGACCATATAAACCCATGGATCAATATCGGTTTCGATGGTAACTGGGGTACCTTGGTATTTAAATTTAACGTCACTATCAATTTTGGCGTACCACACGGAAGCGTTCACTAACCAGTTTTTGTTAACTTGATAATCAACACCCGCTTGTGCCGCTAAGCCCCAAGAAGTGCTCATGCTTAAATCCGTTAACGCACCACCTAAATCATTAGTAAACTCATTGTCGAAGAAATTAGTATAGTTCACACCAACACCCACGTATGGGCGTAATTTAGACTGTGCATCACCAAAGTAGTACTGCGCCACTAAAGTGGGTGGTAAATGCTTAGTTTCAGCAATCTTACCTACGCCAGCCAAAGAGACATCGTGGCTAAAAGGCGTTGCTGCTAATAACTCAACCCCGAAGTTATCAGTCAACATATAACCGAAGTTCAAACCCACTTGAGTATTATTACTCACTTGGAATTCACCAAGATTGCCTACACCAGGTATAACTACATCTTGGCTTGATTCATTTGGCGCAACAACCACAGCACCCGCACGAACGATAATGTCACCCGCTTGGTGAGCCGATACAGAGGCAGAAAAACCAGCGGCTAAAAGGGTGGCAGCGACCAGTGTAGAAACAGTGTTTTTATTCATCATCATACTCCATATGTACAACATAGGTTTTTGTTTTGTATTACATCCTTAACAATTGACGCCTACACTGCCAGAGATATGCGGCTGATTTATTGATCCAAATCAAAGTGAGTGAGCAATACTCACTTATAGGTACTACACATGGGAGCTGAATCACGAAATTCAAACATTTATTGATAATACCCCTTTGTTTTCTGTGAGCTAAGTGTTGTATTAGCCATCACTAATGACTTCCGCAAGAGGTAGTGATCAATAACACCATAAACATTTTAGTAACAATGAAAAGCACTTAACTAAGAGGTTATTTGAACATTAATTTCAAATTATAGAGATGGGTTAAATGAGGATAAAAACAGAAAATGGACAAATAAAAACGGCTTGAGGATGATACCTATCATGTTAGATAACTAACCTGAACTCGGGATAAGAAATGTTGAACTAATAGCCCTCCAAGTGATCGGATCTTTCGACCAAGAGAAACCCCATCACACCGGAGGGCCTATGCATAAATTAGTGGAAGTGTTTTGCGATGTCGATGATTTTTGCGCTGTTTTCATTCCAGAATGGGAAAAAACGCTGTTAACCGATGGTACACGCAAGCGTCAACGCCCTGGCCGTATGACGATGAGCGAAGTGATGACCATCATCATACTTTTTCAGATGTCCCACCACCGTGATTTCAAGAACTTCTACATCGGCTATCTGGCTCATTTCTACAAATCTGCTTTTCCTAATTTACTCAGCTATACCCGCTTTCTTGAGGTGATGCCCACTACTTTAGTGCCGCTTTGCAGCTACTTTGCCAGCCTCAAGAGTGACCCCACTGGCATCGAATTTGTTGATTCAACCAGCATCAAAGTGTGTCATAACCTACGTATTCATCGCCATAAAACCTTGGCGGGACTGGCGTGCAGAGGTAAAGGCACCATGGGGTGGTTCTATGGCTTTAAGCTGCATTTGATTGTGAATCATCAAGGCGGAATCGTGGCGGCCAAAGTGACCCCAGCGAATGTACATGACACAAAACCGGTGAATGAGATGGTGCACAGTGACATGAATAAACTCTATGCAGATAAAGGGTATATCAGTAAAGCGCTGTCCAGTGAATTGCTTGAGAAAGGCGTGAAGCTGGTGACGAACGTGCGTAAGAATATGAAAGCGAAGGCAATGTCATTGTGGGATAGAGCGATGCTGTCGAGACGTTTTATCATAGAAACCATCAACGACCAGTTAAAAAATATCTCTCAAATAGAGCACTCAAGACACCGCAGCGTGCATGGTTTTATGCTCAATATGATTGCGGGACTCATCGCCTATCAATTGAAAGACAATAAGCCACAACTGAACCTCACTAACGCAGAGTTTAATGCTATTACAGTTATGGCTTGTTAAACCGATCTCAGGTTAACTAGATTGCATGGAATGATAGTGTGAGGCGGTTAAGTCTGTTTTAGACTGAACGAATAAGAAAGTGAGAAGATTAGCTTGAGTAACAACACGTAAGCAAAGGATAGCGAGTTAGCCAGCCCTTAGTCGCGACTCTGTGATGAAACACGGGTAATGATCGCTTTGGATTGGCGCTCAATTTGAGGGCAAACAGGGAGTTCAGCCCAAAGGGAACCACCAGCTCAATACCGTAATACATGGAATGATGAGCAGTCTCTGCATCTACCTGAGTATCTGTCTCAACATGAGATTTTAAACACACCCCAACCGCGGTTTCTAACTCTGGCCAATGGGCCATAGCATCAATACAAGATGTGTAAGCCATGTCTTGATTGCGACTATGCATGCGCGCCTGATTCTTAACCGACCAAGGTAACTCAGGCGCAAGCTGATGAAGATAGGTTTCAATCGCCAGATCCCGCTCAGGGCTAATATCTAAAGGGCAAAAATAGATCAGATCGATATCGTTCAGTGGACTCAACTCAAATTCGTGCAAACGATCCCAAACTAAATTACGAACAAATCCTGCCGCCAGACACCACTGCGGCATGGAGTGTACTTTGGCACATTGAAGCGCGAGTTCAAGCGCCCTCACCCGCTCGCAGTCTTGAGTTATCCATTCGAGTAATTGATGCTCTAGCGCTGCTTCACTCATTGCATCATTCATAACATTATTCGTAGCAACACTCATGACATTACCCCTAGCACCACTCATAACAGTATCGCCCGCTTCAATATCAGATAAAAACACGGGAAAGACATTAGGCTTAATCCACTTCGCCATCGGTTTCTGAGCACTTTACGACCTCATGACAGAGTAAATAAACGAGACTATAAATCGGGGCCATTACCGCAAAACAAATCCAAAACCCATAGACATCTTTGTCTAGCAGATTAACGCTAACAGTAAAGATGGGGCATGAACAGTAGCATCCATTTTATTACATTGAGTTTGTATAGTATCGGCTTATCACAATGGCAGCAGCGTCCTTCCTTAATCGGCACATCCTTAGCGCCGAGTTTACCTTTGCAATACAGACATTTTTTACTGAAAAGCATTTAAACTCCATCGCTGAGATTAGACTCGCAAAGCAAGTCTAATCATCCATTCTTTCAATTGGTAAAAACTGTATCCGCGCAATTCGTTACACCGCATCCGCTTGGCGCTCTGGCGCAGCATTGGCAAAGGCTTCAAGCTGATTACACTCGGCCCACACGCGCATGATATTGGGATAAGGCGTTAAATCCACATTAAAACGCTGGGCGTTATACACCTGCGGTACTAAACATAAGTCGGCTAATGTCACGGCATTCCCAAAGCAATAACGACCGCAATGCCGTGTTAACAAGGTTTCTAAGGCCGTAAAACCACTTGCGACCCAATGGTGATACCAAGTATTTTTGGCGGTGTCATCAGCACCTAAGGTTTGCGTTAAATATTGCAATACCCGCAAGTTGTTTAATGGATGGATCTCACAGGCGACCGTAAGTGCCATAGCGCGCACGTGGGCACGTTCAAGAGCCGATGCAGGCAGTAATGGCGACTGTGGATGTATCTCATCAAGATATTCGATAATCGCTAAAGATTGCGACAAAGCATCCACATCCAGCTCATCATCCACCACTAAGGTTGGCACTAACTCTAAAGGATTAAGCGCAATGTAGGCCGCTTTATGTTGCTCGCCGCCATCACGTACGAGATGCACTGAAAACTGTTCTGCTGAAATCCCCTTGAGATTAAGGGCAATACGAACCCGATAGGCTGCACTGGAACGCCAATAACCGTAAAGTTTCATATTTTCATGTCCTTATAAAAGTCAGTATAAAAACGGGGCAATTAAGCCCCGTTAGTTTGAGTCGGTATCGCCCTTTAAGGGAAAGCCTTAGGCTTTGTATTCAACCACTTTTTGATCGATAGAACCAAAAATGGTTACATCATTATCATCGAGCATTTCGATGCGCACTGTGTCACCAAAACGCATAAATGGCGTAGTGGCTTTGCCTTCGGCAATCACTTCTAACATACGTTTTTCCGCTAAACAGCTCGAACCTGCGCTACGGTCATAGTTAGAAATAGTACCAGAGCCTATAATCGCGCCTGCGCCCAATGGACGGGTTTTTGCAACATGCGAAACTAACTGACTGAAATTGAAGGTCATATCAACGCCTGCATTCGGACGACCAAATAATTCACCATTGAAATAGGTGATCAGCGGTAAATGCACTTTCGAATCTTCCCAACGGACACCCAATTCATCCGGTGTCACAGCCACAGGCGAAAAACTGCTCGATGGTTTAGATTGGAAAAAACCAAAGCCTTTCGCCAACTCACCAGGGATCAAGTTACGCAATGACACATCGTTAACTAACATCAACAATTTAATGTGCTTAGCTGCATTGTCAGTGCTCACGCCCATAGGCACATCATCGGTAATAACCGCAATTTCAGATTCGAAATCGATACCCCAGTCTTCACTCGCCAATGGGATATCCGCTTTAGGGGCAATAAAGCTGTCTGAGCCACCTTGATAAAACAACGGATCTGTCCAAAAGGTTTCTGGCATTTCTGCGCCACGGGCTTTACGGACTAACTCAACGTGATTCACATAAGCGCTACCATCGGCCCATTGGTAAGCACGCGGTAATGGCGACAAACACTTAGCTTCGTCGAACGCTTGCGCGTTATCTAACATGCCTTCATTTAACGCATCGTACAATTCTTGCAATTGCGGTCTCAGTAAATCCCAACCATCGAGTAATTGCTGCATAGTGTGGGCAATGGCAGGAACGGCAACCGTTTTAGTGAGATCGCGGCTGACTAACATCAACTGACCATCACGACGACCATTGTTATAACTTGCAAGTTTCATATTGGCTCCAGTGCTCTTCGGCTAGGTGTACAATTTTATTGTGCTGGAAAACACGCGACGTCACCCAGCTTATATTCGGCGATTTAAATCGGACTTTTTGACTCATTAAAGGCATACACGTTACGCAGTCCGCGCCAACGAGGCATGCTTTTTTACTTGCTTTAACGTATTTGTTGCGCGTAGAAATACCCGATGCAGCTCAAGATTCCTATAGCGTGACCAAAATCACATTTAGGTTAATTATTTCACACTTTGTAAACTAATCATTACGTTTATAACCTAGTTACCGCTTATCAATATCTCGGTAAGCAATATGCCTGAAAAGTCGGCAACTAAGTGGAACGATACTGTTACATTGACTGTGTCAACCCAACGAGACTCTGACTAACGGCGCTTGGCTATCTTGTATTCACGCAGTTTATTAGCAATAGCTGTGTGTGATACACCTAGCTTTTTCGCCAACTGGCGAGTGCTCGGATAGGCCGGATATAATCGACGCAACAGACTCGCTTCAAACTGCTTCATTGCATCGTCCAGATTACCCTCAAACTCATTATCAAAGTAACCAAAACCTTCGGCATATGATGGCAATTTCAGCTGTTCTACAGTCAACTCGGCCGAGCCATCCCACATAGACACGGCTCTAAATACCGCGTTCTTTAATTGGCGTACGTTACCTGGCCAAGCGTAGGTGAGCAAATGATCGCGGCACTGGGCCGAAATCCGCCGCACTGGGCTAGACAACTGTTGACTGTAATGTTCGAGGAACATTTCCGTCAGTGGAATGATATCGACTTTACGCTCACGTAATGACGGGATGTGATAACTCAGCACATGGATGCGATAGTACAAATCTTCCCTAAACTCGCCGGTTTGGCATAATTCAGCTAAATTTTTCTGGGTCGAGCAGATAATTCGCACATCAGCACGCACTTCTTCATCGCCCCCTATGCGTCTAAAAGTGCCATCTTGCAATAGCCGTAGCAGCTTAACTTGAGCCGCCCTAGACATTTCCGCCACTTCATCGAGAAATACTGTGCCCCCCTTAGCTTCTTCAAAAAAGCCTCGTTTGACGACTTTGCCCTGACTGACGTAACCGAATAATTCTTCTTCGGCAGCGCTGTCGGGTAGAGCGGCGCAGTTGATGGCGATAAAAGGTTTTTCACGGCGCATCCCCGCATCATGGCTAGCTCTGGCCATTAATTCTTTGCCAGTACCCGTTTCACCCGTGATCAACAAAGGTGCATCGAGCTGGGCCATACGCCGCGCTTGCTTAAGCACTTCCTTCATCTTGTCACTGCTGGCTAATACATTTTCAAAGCCAGTGGTTTGGTTCTGCAGCGCGTTAAACTGTTTTCCAACGCGCGCAGGGGATTTCAGCGACACCACAGCACCAACCAAGATGGTTTTTTCATCCTCATCGGGTAGGTAAATCGGCAGCATTTCGGCAAGATACTCATTCGGACCAATTTGCACCCGCGCCGCTTGGGCCAATACTTGGCTTTCACTCAGCCAACGGCTGAAGTTAAAACCTTGTACCCAATGGTTTAACGACTCTTCGAGCACTTCGTGCTCACCCATGCCGATATTGAGCAAGGCGGACTCATTAACGATACGGATACGTGCCTTGGCATCGATAGAAAAAACGGAGTCGGGTAAGGTTTTGAGCAGGGTTTTAAGGGCGTAATGTTCTTGCTCTGAGGGCATAAATGACACCGTACGCACATCGTGCACGCTTTCCACTTTGCGGATCTGCGGCATCAAGGCACTCAAGGTTTCAAAACTAATTTCGGCAAATTGTAAGTACAGGAATCCTTGGTTACTGGCATCAATGGCAATTAAATTAATGCCATAACGCTCTAACACGACTAAGATATCTTTGGCTAAACCAACACGATCCTGACAGCTGACTTCCAAGCGCATAATGACTGATATTCCCTTTTTTGATTTGAATTTTGGGGATAAACCGTGCAGAGCTATTTTTCGCCTTAGGCTTTACAACAAAAATAACGCTTGCTAGGCAAATCGTTACCTTTGACGAAAACGTCAGCGATGAGGGGAAATAGCAGAGCCCGTATACGTTAGAAGGTTAAACTGAAAGTGGCAAGCCTAGTTTACAGTTGAATTGTAACAGGAAGAAAAAATCAGCATCATAAAACACATTAAGATGCTGATTAAATTGATTAAATAATTAACCTAGTAACTGGTCTGTCTTGGCGGCCATGATGAAGTCATTCTTATGTAGCCCCTTAATGGAGTGCGACCACCAAGTGACAGTCACTTTACCCCATTCAGTGAAAATGCCGGGATGATGGAATTCTTCTTCCGCTAAATCCGCCAGCTTATTCGTGAATGCCATCGCCAGTTTAAAGTTTTTAAACTTGTAGACGCGCTCAAGCTGCATTACGCCGTCACGCACTTGCACGCCCCAGTCAGGGATCATACGAATAAGTTCTGCCAACTCTTCATCGGTCACTTTTGGTGCATCGGCTTGGCACGCTTCACATTTCATATTCGATAACGCAGTCATACATACTCCTGTTGGCAACATTAATAGGGATATTCAGTTGCACTTTACTCATTACTTATTAATTACTTAAATCACATGACTAAATTAGATGGCGACTCAAATAAAACATCAAACCATCCATCGAATCGAGACTAGCTCGCCTTGGCTTTGGGAGGATATTTAGGAGCAAATAAACCTAACTGACGTGCCTTAGTGACATAACTCATGATGTCCATTTTGGCAATTTCATCAAGCATATCAATGTGCTCAATCACATAATAAATCGGCTGCATAATGTCGATGCGATATGGGGTTCGTAGCACATTCAATAAATCAAAGGGTTGACGTTCTGGCACATCACTTTCCATTGCATATAAAGTTTCACCAGGTGAGCTTAAAATACCGCCACCATAGATACACAAGGGGCCATCTTTAGGCTGTAGCAAGCCAAACTCAACCGTAAACCAGTATAAACGCGCTAAAAACACCCTTTCTTCTTTGCTGGCATTTAAACCTAATTGGCCATACATATGTGAAAAATTGGCAAATGAAGGGTTGGTGAGCAAAGGGCAGTGACCAAAAATTTCATGAAAAATATCAGGCTCTTGCAGGTAATCAAACTCTTCCTTACGGCGAATGAATGTCGCCACAGGAAACTCTTTATTGGCCAGTAGTTCAAAGAAACGGCCAAAGGAAATAAGCGCAGGTACGGCTGCCGTTTTCCAGCCGGTGGTCGCTTGCAATACAGTATCAATTTCAGTAAGTTGCGGAATACGATCCTTTGGCATAGCCAAGGCATCTAGCCCTTGCAAATACTCCTTACAGGCACGGCCAGGCAGGTTTATCGCTTGACGGGCATAAAGCTGGCTCCAAATCTCATGTTCTTCTTGCGGGTAGTTAATAAACCCTGTGTCATCAGCTCTGTGAGCGATGTACTCTGTTCCTTTCGTCATAGTCTTCACTTAGTGGCTAGCGCTCATGGAACCATAGTGATCTAAGCCTTTAAATTTGTTAACTCCCTCACACTTTATTCTTGCACCACCACTGTGACGTAAACGTAAAGCAAATATTACAAGGGTATTAAAAACGCCATGCAATTGCACATCACCCATGCTGGATGAGATGCTCTGTGCTACCTTTGCTAAAACTTACGTCGACTTCGCTGTAAAAATACTTAAATATCCTAAGTTTTCAGCGTTTCTAAATAGCTTTTCTGTGCAGGTCATTTACAATATTGGCCATTAACCGCATCTCCTTGACCTAAAAGGTTCGCAATGAAACAACATCAAATTCGTAAAGCCGTTATTCCTGTCGCAGGCCTAGGCACTCGTATGCTTCCAGCGACCAAAGCAATTCCAAAGGAAATGTTACCCGTTGTCGATAAGCCATTGATTCAATACGTAGTAAGTGAAGCTATTGCGGCTGGGATCAAAGAAATTGTACTCGTGACCCACGCCAGTAAAAACTCTATCGAAAACCATTTCGATACCAGTTTCGAATTAGAAGCCCAATTAGAACGCCGCGTTAAACGTCAGTTACTTGAAGCCGTACAATCTATTTGTCCTAAAGATGTAACAGTGATCAGCGTGCGCCAATCTCAAGCTAAAGGCTTAGGTCATGCGATTTTGTGTGCTAAATCTGTCGTCGGCGATGCACCATTTGCCGTATTGCTACCGGATGTGATCATAGATGAAGCCAGCTGTGACCTTCGTAGCGATAACTTAGCCGCTATGGTTGCCCTGTTTGATGAAACCCAAGTCGGTCAAATCATGGTGGAAGGCGTGCCACATAACGTCGTCAACCAATACGGTATTGCCGATGTGAATGGTCATGATTTACAACCGGGTGAATCTGAGCCATTAGTCGAACTGGTTGAGAAGCCAGCCGTGGATGAAGCGCCGTCCAACTTAGCCGTTGTAGGCCGTTATGTGTTACCTGCCAGCATTTGGCCACTACTGGCTAAAACCCCTGCGGGCGCAGGCGATGAAATTCAATTAACTGATGCGATTGCGATGTTAATGAAGCAAGAAACCGTAAATGCTTACTACATGGAAGGTAAGAGCCATGACTGTGGTAACAAGCAAGGTTATATGCGTGCTAACGTTGAATATGCCCTGCGCCACAGCGAAATCGGTGAAGATTTTGCGCACTATTTAAAAACCGTTGTAAAAGGAATTAAGTAATGACGATTTTAGTGACCGGTGGTGCTGGCTATATTGGCACCCACACAGTAGTAGAACTGCTCAATGCTGGTAATGATTTGATTGTATTGGACAACTTGTCTAATTCAAGCATAGAAGCCTTAAACCGAGTCGAGCGGATCACTGGTAAATCGGTTACTTTCTATCAAGACGATATTCTCAATAAAGCGTTATTGCAGAAAGTGTTTAACGATCATGCTATTGATTCAGTTATCCACTTTGCAGGATTAAAAGCGGTGGGAGAATCCGTCGCAAAACCCCTGAAGTATTATGAGAATAACGTTACGGGTACGCTTATCCTTTGCCAAGTCATGGCAGAATTTAAGGTAAAAAATCTCGTATTCAGCTCATCGGCAACTGTGTATGGCGATCCCGCAAGTTTACCGATCACCGAAGACTTTCCCACAGGGGCAACAAACCCTTATGGTCAGTCTAAGTTGATGGTTGAACATATATTGGCAGATGTACACAATGCCGATCCGAGCTGGAATATCGCACGTCTGCGCTATTTTAATCCGGTTGGCGCCCATGCCAGTGGCTTAATCGGCGAAGATCCTAACGATATCCCTAACAACTTAATGCCCTTTATTGCGCAGGTTGCCGTGGGTAAACGCACCGCCTTAAGCGTGTTTGGTAATGATTATCCGACTCACGACGGTACCGGCGTGCGTGACTATATCCATGTCGTAGATTTAGCCAATGGCCATTTAAAAGCGCTTGCAAAATTGGCCACTAAACCTGGTCTAGTGACCTATAACTTAGGCACAGGCCAAGGATATAGTGTATTAGACATGGTTAAGGCCTTTGAAAAAGCCTGTGGTAACACCATTGCCTACCAAATTGCGCCACGTCGCCCAGGGGATATTGCCGCCTGCTACGCCGATCCAACCCACGCAAGGGAAGATCTTGGCTGGCAAGCGACTCATACCCTAGAAGATATGGCCAACAGTAGCTGGCATTGGCAATCAACCAATCCCAATGGTTATAACGGCTAATAACTTGAATGGCTTGTGGAAATCTCCCAAGCCATTTTTCTTTATCCCTCTAAATACCGTCGCTTTACATCATTAACCACCCGAGGAGCAACATGACTCAAAGTATTAATCACAGCCGTCGCAGCCTCTTTCGCCGGCGTAAAGATAATGCGATAAGGCCGCCTTGGGTACGTGATGATATCGAGTTCACCGATGTGTGTACCCGTTGTTCCGCCTGTCTTGAGGTTTGTGAAACTCACATTATCATCAAAGGTGATGGCGGATTTCCTGAAGTCTCCTTTAAGGACAATGAGTGCACATTTTGTACCCTGTGTGCTAAGGCTTGCCCTGAAAATATTTTCGATTTGACTCAAGCACCTTGGCAATACCAAGCCCATGTTCAAGAAAGCTGCTTAACCTTTCAAGGGATCTGGTGCCAAAGTTGTAAGGATGCCTGCGAACCAAGAGCCATCAGCTTTGTGCTCAGTATTGGTCAGGCTCCGAGCCCCAAAATAGACCTTGACCTTTGTACTGGATGCGGTGCCTGCGTAGCTCCTTGCCCTAGCAAAGCCATTGAGATAAAACGACCAACTTGATAGAAACACTGTAATTGCATTAACACATGCCGAGCTGTGCTTCTCCTGGATTTTAAGCTAGTATCGCGCCTCTGTTGAACTCAGTTAATCCCTTCTCGAATTAAGTTAATTTATGATGATGTTTGTAAAAAAACTGTTTTTCCCGCCTAAAAAAAGTACCTCTTTTAGCTTTATTGCTCGAGGCACTAAACTCACGGGAAATATCGAATTAACAGGCGACGTGCTTGTTGGCGGTGATATCCAAGGTCAGCTGCTTTCTGAGGCCAATATCACCATAGAACAAGGCGGTATAATTCAAGGTGAAGTAAAGTGCCATGAATTTATCGTCGATGGGCACTTCAAAGGCAGACTCATTTGTGAGCGTTTAGTGATCCAACGTAATGGTGTTGTCGACGGCGAAGTGGCAAGTACCTCAATGCAAATCCTTGAGGGTGGCCAATTTATCGGGATGCGGATTAAAGAAGATGCACCAACCATTTATTCCCATGCAATAGGCCATACCCCAACAGCAGATCCACTCAACTTACCGTCCGTGCAAAACGACGTCATAGAATCTCATTAATCCGAAATGCATCACTATCGTTTGCTCGCCGCCTTAGGTGAGCAGACTTTGACTCACTCTTTTAGCTCAATCATTCCTTATCGCTCGACGCTAAACATAGCGCCTACTCATCTAACTCTCCCCAACTCTCCCCTTTACAATGGTTAAATAATTGTTATTTTGCCGAGAGGGATCACAGTTAATCCGCATGCTGAATGTTAATCTTGGCAGTTAGTATCCATGATATTTGATCGCGGTGGTTCGGGTAATCGCAAGGACACAGAACTCCCCTAATAGCGCCGCAAAAACATTTAAGACTCATACAGGGCAAAATACAAAATGAGCAACTTATTACTAAAACAGATCTGTGAACTCGATGTTTTTACCTTGCTTGTATTTAAAAGTATTTTCGACACTGGGCACGCAAATAGCGCGGCCAAAGCGCTAGATGTTTCTGCACCCAAAATAAGCCGCTGCCTCAATGCATTACGCCTAACCTTTAACGATGAACTATTTTATCGTCGTCAACAGGGGCTTAAACCGACGCCTTTAGCAGAAAGTCTCTACGTTGCTATTTGCCAGTTTACTGAATCGGTTTATCACCTCGAACAATCTGCGATCCAGATACAAAATGCGGCCATCAATACCGACTTACCGCTGCATATCGCTGCTTGTAATGGCCTGCTAAGCTTTTTAGCGCCTCAGTTAAGTACTCCTGAACTTGCCCAAAAGCTAGGACAAATACGCTTACATAAATGGCAGGAAAATAGCGCTGAGTTGATCCACGCAGGTGCGCTTGATTTTGGGATTACGTTTGAAAGTGCTGAAAATAAAGAATTAAGTTACACCAAACTTGGCTCAATCAATGGCATTTATATCGTTGCAGCCAAGCAACACCCACTTTGGGACGTTGAGACGAATATTACCTTAGAGCAAATTTGTCGCCATCCGTTTCTATTTCAAGAACTCAAGGGCTTTAACAGTAAAATCGATCCCTTAGAATTATTTTGCCAGCGCCAAGGTATCTTACTGCCTACAGTAGAGAAAGTGATAGACAGGGAGGAATGGTATGCCCATCTATTAACCATGAAGAGTGTGGCTTTTTGTTCCAGCATTGATATGCACACAGTTAAACATATGCCCGGATTACATCTCGAGCGCCTTAGCGACACAGAGCTTAATAGACTCCACGAAACTATGATGGCGCCACATTATTATCTGATTGAGAAACCTGCAGTTCATCGGCGTTACAGCCAAAGCCAGTGTGATCTCGTCGTGCGCTCCTTACTTGCCGCACTCGAACCAGCACACTAATACAAAAATAGATTACACACTAAGTTCATCAACCTAGCTTACGTCATGGATGTTAAGTGGGTTAAGTGGGTTTACTGGGCTATGGCTTCTATTTATCAAAGGCACAATTCAATCACTTTAAAATGCCATATCGTCCCCCTATCCTCGCTCTCTTATCCCATTGCTTTTGTGCTCAAAACCTTAAGATAACGACTTAAGATTTAGGCTCTTTTAACATCGTTCATTTTGCTTAACCGAAAATGAATTCATCATTTCGACCTAAGTTTAAAGATTGAAATTGTGATACACATCATAGGCTAGCAGCTTAATTTCACTATTTAAAATATCAAAATGCAAAGTTTAGAATTACCATTCACGGGTGTTAAATCATCGTTCACATATCAGATACAAATTTGCAAATACCACTTTATAAGTAGATGAATCCTCCTATATTAGAGGCACTGCACACGCAGTCTTATAGATAGAAAAAGGGACGCGATGATGAAAAACTACAATAAATCTCTACTGGCACTGGCTCTCGTCAGTACCTTAAGTCTTACCGCCTGCGGGGACGGAAGCGATGGTCAAGATGGGGCACCTGGCACACCAGGTACACCCGGAACACCAGGCACTCCCGGAACACCAGGTACACCCGGAGCCCCTGCGGGTTCCTTCGCAACGACAGCTCAATCCATTACAGATCTGGCATTCACGTTAAGTCCTGCTGACATTAAAGTGACCAGCAGTGAAGGCTTCAGTGTTAAATTTACTGTTACGGGTAAAAATGCAGGCAAAGTAGTCCCTTTCAAAGGACTGGATAAAATTGCAATTTATTCTTTAACAGCAAATGAAAACACCTCAGGTACTGGCGCGCCGATTGAGTGGCAAAATAATGCCACGGCAAATGCCGCTGGCACTTCGTTAACTTGTACTCTAAACGGCCTGAACGGAACTAAAAACGCTTGTACTTTAACCGAAGATACAGCGACGCCAGGCACTTACACAGCAACTTGGACTTATGGTGGCGCAGCGCCAATCATTAATCCAAATGATAATCCAAACGCAGTACACAGAGTCTTTTTACGTGCTTACAACATCGCCGATAGTACTGGTGTTGTCCTATCTGACAAGATTTTGTCTGTACCCGTTGATTTTATCCCTGCAACAGATGAATTAGGTGTATCGGGTAAAGACACAGTATCTAGTGCGGCATGTAAAAACTGTCACGGTGAAGTAGACGGCCATATCGCGAAGATTGAAGCCCATCATAACTACCAAGATGTTAAAAACTGCGTAACTTGTCATAACCCTGATCTCGTTCCAAGTGACGCACAACTGGCCGAAGGTTGGGTATTTGATTTTGCTCCCATGATCCATAGGATCCACGCAGGTCATCACATCAGTGACAGCTTAAGTGGCGAAGCAAAAGAATATTTCGGTGAAGTTGGTTTCCCATCTGATTTGAAAGAATGTAAATCTTGTCATGATGGTGCACCAAGTTATAACACCAATATTTATGCGCAAGCTTGTGTGGGTTGTCATATCAATGTGAACTTCACCACTGGCGAAAACCATTCAGAATTTGGTTTAGCCCAAGCTGATGATACTCAATGTAAATCTTGCCATGGCAGCGGTAGCTTAACACCTGAAGCTGTACACAGTGTCGGTAAACGCGCTGAGTATGCAAGCCTATTCAAAGTTGACTTTACCAGTGCAGCAGTAGTGACTTCAGCAACACCTGGAATGAAAACATTGACATTAAAAGCCAATGTGACCATGAATGGCGCTGCAATTCCTAACGGAACCGATTTAAAAGTGTATAACGCGACAACTAACCCTACTGGTATGTTTGTGGCTAACGGCTTATTACTGGGTAACGTAACCACTGATGGTACTGTTTATGCTTGGAGAGATGTCAAACCAACAGCAATAGCTCTTAAGCTTGAAAATGGTACGCTGGCCGATGGTGTATTAACCTTCGTAAAAGATATTCCCGATGCCCAAGCTGTTGGTACTATCTACGTCAGTTCAGAAGCCAACGTCTGTATCAAAGCAGGTAAAGTGAGTAGCTGTAATGCCACAGGACTTGAATTTGGCCCAACAAATCCAATTGGTAACACTGCTCCTGTTAAATTCTATAGCTTAGATGCTTCTGCAGTAGTTAAAGCTCGAATGACAGATCCTGCTCGAATTACCGTAGAAGAAGCAAAATGTAACGCCTGTCACGGCACCTTAGATTATATCAAGGGCACCAGACACGGAACTTACACTTTTGATCAATGTATGAACTGTCACAACGATACAACAGGTGCATCAGGCCATAAAACAGTGGTTTCTAAAGGTGAAGACGGTAGCAAAGTCATTAATCCAGAAGTCACTTTCAATAACAAAGACTTATTCACCGTCGCCCACCGCTTCCACAGTGGTAACTTTGATGTTATCGCAGGGATCTTCCGCGATGCCAATGGTGAATTAGTCGGTTATCCATCACCAGAAACTGCATGTTCTGCATGTCACAAAGATGATGCAAAACTGTTTGCGACTGACGGTGGTTTAGCCTCTGAGAAACGTTCAATCAAAGTGGGTAGCAACTACATTAGCCCAGTAGCTGAATCATGCCGTAGCTGTCACGCTCACTCTGATGCAGCGGCTGTCGCTCACTTTAGAAGCAACGGTGCTGTGGTTGAAGCTGATGCAATGACAGATCCTAACTTACCAGTAGAATCTTGCGCAACTTGTCATGCTGAAGGTAAAACCTACGGTGTAGATAAGGTACACGCAGAGGTAGCACACTAGTACCTTTGGGTTGCCCCTGCACAACCCAAACTTTAATCTCTGCAACTCATTGGGGACCCTAGGGTCCCCTTTTTTATTGCTGATGATCTTCAATTGAGATTGTAGATTTAACCAGCTGAGCGGCTACATTGTGCAATACGTTGTCTAAGTAACTTAATAAAGTCCTTAGGTTCCCTATCTAAACTGTCATGGGGAATATACAAGTGATACCCTAAACGCGTATCTAACATCACGCAGCGATGCCCAAACATAGCCAATACGCCACGATAACGATCCCCTTCTATCACTAAAGGGCCAAACTCAGCGCCGAGATAAGTTTCTAAAGTCGCTAAATCTGCATCTTGAGAGGCAGCCGTCACCAGCAAAGGTCGCTGTTCAGTTAATAATCCTGTTGCTAGACGCAGGGAAATATTATCGAGAATGGGATTTAAATGTTTCAGTTTAATGCCTAAATAAGATAACTCTATAGTATCTAAACCATTAGTCACCCGCGGAATATCGACCCGCTGAATATTATCCCAATCGATAGCCACTTTGCCGCGGCGATGAAAATAGGTCAGCCCCTTGTCATCTAGTGCTAGAGTCGTTTCCGGCTCATACACCTTGGCTAAACCGAGAATGAGTGAAATAGCGCCCAAACTAAAAAACATCAAACCGACAGCAAACAAGGCCGGCCACGTCAGAAACAGTCCCAAACCCAGCACCAGACTTAAGCCTCCCAGCCAAGTTAAGGTTAACCCATTTCGTTTCGATAAAGGACGCACAGATACTATTTCTGACTCAATTGTCATTGTTCATCTTCCTGTTAAAACTCACTATCTTTAGACTGAACTTGGCAAACCACACCCTTAACTTGCCATCTTTAACTTACGGCCTTTATCCATAACCACAAACGGCCAATGTATTCGTGAATCGCCCGTTGAGAAGCCACTAAATTATCGGCGGTTAACCGCCACCAAAAATCATCTCGGCCAATAAAATCCGTTGGGGCAGCATCGGGGTGTAAGCCTTTAGCGGCGAAAATAGCCATCGCCCTTGGCATATGAGTGGCCGATGTGACTAAGCGAAAGGGCTCCTCCCCTAACTCCCACTTTAAGTATTGCGCTTCTTCTATCGTATCGCGCGCCAGTGGAAATTGAATAATTCGGCTTTTATCAACACCTAGCTCTACCGCGGCTTTAGCCATCATTTCAGCATGGGAAAATTGAGTGAGTTCACCACCCCAGCCGCTGACGATCAACATACACTCTTGACCCAACTTAAGTTGCCGAATTCCTTCAGTTAACCTTGTAAGGGCGACGTCCGATAAGGATTGCACCGCCGTCGCTCCCGCTATATCAGCATGCCCTGAACCTAATACCATCACAAAACAAGCGCCTGCGATGGGCGTGGAATTAATCGGGTAAGCTGATTCTAACGGCCGCACTAAGGTATTCACACTCAGTTGACTGCTTAAAAACAGTAAGAGAAAAAAAGCGCAGGATACTAAGTATTTCGCCATACTGCGACGGCGCCATACTAGAAAAGAAATCAGTAATAACAATAGGATAAAGGGAATCGGCATCATCCCCTGTGAAACAACTTTCTTAACCCAAAACATGATGTCCATGCCAAGCAATCCAAAGGAGCGCAATCATAGCATCAAAATACGGGGGGAATACATCGCACATAAAGCTAGCCCAGCGTTTTACTGGGCTATTGTTTACAAGACTCTGATATCACTAGACGTTGATTTCATAGCGTAATGAGTTCACTGGTGGAGTTTATATCCTCAATAATGGATCACTTTTCCCACAACCAAGCGGCACCGCGCACTCCCGATGAACAACCGTATAGATTCTGCACCACAGGCGTATGACACTCACGTCCCACCACATAATGGGCCAGCAATGCCGGTAATCTTGGGTAAATCGCCGCGACATTCGACATTCCGCCGCCCAACACTATGGCATCGGGATCGAGCATATTGATCACATGGGCGAGTGAACGAGCGAGTCTATCCATATAACGATCAAACGCAGCAACCGCAATGGCGTCACCTCCATCGACTAACAACATAATATCGGCACCTGATTTGGCAGGAGCACGCACTGTACCTGCTGCCGTCAAAGCCGCATTATAATCACGCACAAAGCCAGTGCCAGAGATAAAGGTCTCGATACAATCGGGATTGCCACAGAAACATCGGGTGGTATTGAACTCTTCCTTGGTCATCCAAGGCAAAGGATTATGACCCCATTCACCGCCGATACCATTACCACCACCGTGAACTTTGCCGTTAATTGCCACACCCGCGCCACAACCAGTACCAATAATCACGCCAAACACCACAGAAGCGCCAGCGGCTGCCCCATCGACCGCCTCTGATACCGCAAAACAGTTTGCATCATTGGCAACCCGCACTTCACGCTGCAACAATTCCCCTAAATGTACATCGAGGGGCTGACCATTGATCCACGTCGAGTTAGCATTTTTGACTAAACCTGAATAGGGCGATACCACACCTGGAATACCCACGCCGACAGTGCCTTTCTCGCCAAGAGTCGCTTCCGCTTCCTTAACTAAATCAACCACCGCAGCAAGCGTGCCCTGATAGTCACGTGGCGTCGTCACACGTTTGCGAAATAGCTCATTGCCCTCATCACTCAGTGCGACTAATTCTATTTTTGTTCCGCCTAAATCGACGCCCATGCGCATCATGAATTACCACTCCAGTGTTTAGCTTGCCCTTTCATCAAGTGAGATTGATGCAAGGCAATCGTTATTTTACCCAGCCAGGAGCTGTGGCAATAAAGTAAGGGTTTAAAATGTCAGGTTTTTGATTATAAGTTAATGGTTCACCTGAGTCATAACAGACAACTGTGCCGCCTGCACTTTCGAGTACAGCTTGCGCCGCTGCGGTATCCCACTCGCTGGTTGGGCCAAGTCTGGGGTACAGATCGGCACTGCCTTCAGCCAACATACAAAACTTAAGCGAGCTACCCACGCTTAAGATGTCATGCTCACCAAACTGTTGTAAATATTGCGCTAAGCCAGGGCTCAAGTGCGAGCGACTGCCGACAATCATCGGCATTTCGCGTGGCGTATTGGCGCCCAATAAGGGGCTCTCTTGACCCGCTTGTTGGCGCCATGCACCTAAATGTTTAGCGCCGTAATAATACGTATCGAGCACAGGCGCATATACTACACCTGCGATAGCAACCCCTTGATGGATAAGTGCAATATTGACGGTAAACTCGCCATTGCGCTTAATAAATTCCTTAGTGCCATCTAAAGGATCAATCAACCAATAGGTTTGCCATTGACGACGCACGTCCCACGCGATATCCGCCGCTTCCTCAGACATAATAGGAATACCGACAAACTGCTTTGCCAATGCCGCCACTATCACGTGGTGCGCGGCTAAATCGGCGGCCGTCACAGGGCTATCGTCCCCCTTATGGCTCACCGAAAAGTCATCTTGACCATAAACTGTCATAATGGCATTGCCTGCGGCTTTGGCAATCGCGACCACTTGCAGTAGATCTTGTTTGGTCAATGTCTGCGCTATTGTCGTCTTGTCTGTCACTGAAACTTCCTTAATGCATTAAATATCTTGGCATTATGCCATTGTCATCCAAGGGGAATTTAGAACAAATTCATCATACATCAAGCAAAATAGACTAAGACTCGCAGCTTAAACCGCGGCGCACAAAACCACAGATAAACAAAGTGATTACGATACTAAGGCAAGCCATTGGCGCTGAGAAGAGGCTTAAGTCCAGCTGCATTCGTATTCACAGCCTATGTTTTCATATTGATAGTCTAAAGCCGTCGCTTAAATCTGATTATTGGCGGGCTTTTTGTTTTCGAAAGCGTTAATCACTGCGATGATGTAAACGCTTAACGCCTGATTAAACCTGCCTAAACCCAAATGTGAGTCACGTTAATCGTCGCAACATGCAATTCAGTTGCTGACGCCAATCTTGCCATACGACGTTATCAGGCATAAACAGTGCGGTATTGACAGCCAAAGCGGACTGCACTTTGGCACTATTCAACACGCTATAACTCGGTCTTTTTACCAAACTCACGCCGCGATTTAATGCTTGTTTAGCATAGTGAGCGCTGGTAATCGGCTGGATAACTACTGGCAGACTTAACAGATTGAGCGCTAGGGCTTGTCGCTGGATTTCACAGGCAAATTCATACCAACTGCATTGGCCTTGAGCGCTGTAATGAAATACGCCCGAGCACTGTTGCATGACTAATTGCCAAATCACCTTAGCGAGTGCATCACTCCACGTCGGACAGCCGATTTGATCGACTATCACCTGCAATCTTGGTTGAGTGCGCATCAAGTTCAGCATGGTTTGGACAAAATTATGCCCATCTTGACCGTAGAGCCATGAGGTACGCACAATCGTTGCATCCTCGCCCAGAATCGCCAATACCTTCTGCTCGCCGAGCAACTTACTCGTACCGTAAGCAGACAACGGCTCGGGAGCATCAAGTTCAACAAATGGCCTTGGTACATGAACTTGGTTTGGATTTGGGTTTGGGTTTGAATTTGAAGCTGAGTCAGGGTTTTGATGCTGTTTAACGCCACTTTCTCTAGCATCACCCACTGCACGTTCAGCTGCATGAGCAATCTCGCAAACAGCATGACCACCAAACACATAATCGCTCGACACATGCAGTAAGCGGGCGCCCGACAGCCAACATTGCTGCGCCAATAACTCAGGGCCGAGTGCATTCACACGATTCGCTTCGATTGCATCATGCTCAGCTGCGTCGACCGCATTATAGGCCGCACAATTGATCACCCAGCTTGGTCGATATTGATCAAATACGGCGGCAATATTAGCGGCATCGGTAATGTCTAACTGACTGCGACTTAGCGCATAAAGCTTAATTGGTGCGACTGAGTTTGTACTTGTGCTGCTATTTAGGGCTAGCTCGCCAATATCGGCAGCGACTCTCAGCAAGGCCTGAGCGAGCTGACTCTTCGCACCAGTGATTAACACCACTTGAGGAATGTTAGCATCTGTGGCACTCGCCGCCCCGCATTGAAGTGGCGTCACTTTAGTTGCCACTATTTTCATCACTAATCAACAGCATGGCTCATCGTCACTGAATAAGGGGATCAAATCAGCAACGGTTTCATGGCCACGGGCGGCTAAAAAGGCCAAGAGTGCTGAAGGGCTACGATTGAGTAATCGTGATGGCGGATAAGCCACTTCATCGATAATCGCTTGCGCCCGCGCAAAACCACCTAAGCTAAAAGCCACATGGGAATCAGAGCCCATAACTAAAATCGTGCCAAATTCCTTGGCCGCTTTGGCAATCGCAGTGCAATTGGCTTCACTGCCCTTACGGGACACTTCAAAGGAGGAATTGTTAATTTCGAGCGCCACACCGTATTCGGCTGCGGCGCGGGCAACGGCTTCAATATCAATCGGATAGGCGGGGTTACCCGGATGAGTAATGATATCAACCTTGCCGCTCTTAATCGCATTAATCATGGCCTCTGTGTGAGTCGCTTTATCTGACGGAGGATAGACGGGCTCATGAAATCCTGCGAGCACAATATCGAGCTGCTTTAAATAATCACCAAAGAAATCAATCTCGCCGTCGATATTTTTGATATTAGCTTCGATACCCCGCAAAATCCCGACGCCATCAACCATACGTGGCAAAACTCTTAAATTCACAAAGTGCCAAAAATGCGGCGCATCGGCCATCGCAGGCCCATGATCTGTGGTGGCAAATAGGCGAATCCCCTTCTGCTTTGCCACCGCTAAGTAGTCATGAATCGTGCTATAAGCATGGCTCGAAGCCACAGTATGGGTATGAGTGTCGACTTGGTACTGCATGGTTCACCTCAGTCAAATGATTCAATCAATTTAGAAAAACTGGCCACGATTTAGCTAAAGAGCGATAACAGTTCATCGGCGCTTCCTTGCCATGTGCCCTTGCCTTTACCCTCGAGAATACTGTCCGCCAAACTTTGCTTATGCTGCTGCATTTCTTGGATTTTCTCTTCTACTGTACCTTCTGCAATCAGCTTATAGACAAAAACGGGCTTATCTTGGCCGATACGATGGGCTCTATCCGTAGCCTGTTTTTCCGCCGCAGGATTCCACCAGGGATCATAGTGGATCACAGTATCCGCCGCGGTGAGATTGAGCCCAGTGCCGCCCGCTTTTAAGCTGATTAAGAACACAGGCGTATCGCCCTCTTGGAACTTATCTATCTGCGCTTGGCGCAGGCGAGTTTGTCCTGTGAGCTTACTGTAATCGAGCCCCAAGTCCACCAGCTCAGCTTCAATTAAACTGAGCATGCTAGTGAACTGGCTGAAAATCAATATCTTACGCCCCTCTTGCACCATTTCTGGTAAGTTCTGCTTCAGCCAGTCTAACTTAGCATTATTCTTCACTTTCTGCGCTTGCTCTAACTTCACCAAGCGCGGATCACAGCAGGCTTGGCGTAGCTTAAGTAAGGCATCGAGAAACTCGATATGACTGCTACCAACGCCTTGAGTGGCAAATAAATCCCGCAGTTTTTTCTCCATCACCAGTCGAATACTCTCGTAGAGATTTCGCTGATCTTTTTCTAACTCTAAGCTCTGGGAGATTTCGGTTTTAGGGGGTAATTCACCGACCACTTCATCTTTGGTTCGGCGCAGCACAAAAGGCGCAATCCGTTGACTCAAGATTTGCGCTTGTTCCATATCCCCATAACGTTCAATTTTGTGCCTAAAAGATTTGTTAAAGAAGGCATTCGTGCCGAGTAGTCCGGGCAAACAAAAATCCATCAAAGACTTAAGTTCGCCCAAATGATTTTCAAGCGGCGTACCCGACAGGCACAATCTAAACGGCGCTTTAAGATCTTTAATCACTTGAGTCACTTTCGCCTGCGCATTTTTTATCTGCTGCGCTTCATCGAGCACGATATGTTCAAACACCTGCCGTTGATAATAGTCACTGTCGCGCACGATCAGCGGATAGGTCGTCACCACAATATCAAACTCATTTAAGCGTTCGAGCAAAGGCTTGCGTAAAGCACCATGAATAACGACTAGCTTTAACGAAGGCGCAAATTTCGCGGCTTCTTTCGCCCAATTGCCCACTAAGCTCGTTGGGCAAATAATGAGGCTTGGTGCATGGTTAGCCCCTGTGGGTTTTAACGCTTGCTGCTTGAGTAAAAAAGCCAAGGTTTGAATGGTTTTACCCAGCCCCATATCATCGGCCAAAATACCGCCAAGCTGATATTCCTTTAAGAAACAGAGCCAATTCAACCCTTGCTGTTGATACTGGCGTAACTCAGCATGTAAGTTGTCTGGGACAGTGACCTCTAACACACCGTTAAAATTTTCGAGCTTAGTCGCTAAACTGCGCACTCGTTCACCATTAAGCAGACGAATATCACTGTCGGCAAAATCATTTAATAGGTGGGCACGGTATTTAGGCAAAGACACGCTATTGCCTTTGTGGCTATCGAACAGTTCTAAAATAATGCTTATCAGCGGCTTAATCACGCTGGCTTTGACTTTTAACCAATCACCATTTGGGCTGGGTAACAGCAGTTCTGCATCATCGGCGGGCTCACCGTACTGCTTAAGCCAAGTGGCAATTAAGGGCAGCATAGGCACTATTTGACCATCGATGTCAGCATTCAGTGACAGAGAAAACCAACCCTCTTGCGTATCATCCAGCTCAATCGCCAGCGGAGTATCAATGACATTTAAGCTGAAATTGTCGGCAAAATGCACTTGGTAACCTAAAGCCTCTAGCGCCGGGATTTCCTGTTGAATAAAGTGCAACCAAGCATCAATCGTTTCAGGCAGTGAACCTAACCCCCAAATACTGACATAGCTGCCACTGTTAGGGATAAAAGAAGGCGCCAGCTCCACCAGTTCCAATGCCATCAGACGATTAATCGCATCCATTTCCGCATCGAGTTGACGAGCGACTTGATAAGTTTTGCCTTGATGGGTGACTAAGGACAAGGGCTCGTCGGGATACTGACCGCCGAGCACCACATCTTGATAGATAAACTCCAGCAGCACTAATGGCTGCGCCATAGCAAACTCAGGTAACTCCTGCGAGGTTAAGGTCAACCTAACTTGAAGCGGCACTTGCAGCTCGACAAAATCAATCAAAGCCGGCGTAGGTACCGTTTTCGCCGAAAAATGCTTAATCAGTTTGTGGCTCACCAGTTCAATCTGCGAGCTAGGCACTGGCGGCATCTGACTGAGTAATAACAGCTTTTCAACACTGATCTCTGTGTCCAATGCGCCCACTTTAAAATAATCTAAATCGATATAAGTCGGTGGCTCACAGGGGATCAGCTCCCAATTGTCCTTATTGGGCAGCCTTAACTGCATTTGTTTATGCTCGGCATCCTTATCTAACCAAATGAATTCAGGCTTGCTCGCTTCACCTCGGGTGAGCGGTAAACGACTCTCCTCCCAAAAACACCGCCCAGTGACGAGCATTTTTTCCAGTGCCATGGCACCTAACTGAGCTTTAAGATACAGGCGAGAGGCACCATGGCGACGAGTTGACATGATGAGATTGATGATGAGCACGTCTTCAGCGCCAATCCAAGCGGGCATATAATATTGCACGTCAGACAAAGCGATTTTCGAGCCTTTGTTATAGCCACCATTCTTCGCCAACTTGCCTTTTCTTAGCTCAAGAAAGACACCGTTATCATCTTTAGATAACACGTACAGCACGCGATCGTCGTAGAGTAAATCGACATTTGAAACCGTGAGATCATCACTTTCGTCTAGCAGATGTAACCACTGAGCAATACGTTGATCTTCAACGGTTCTATCGCTAAGTAAACTGTAAAGTACGGCAGCAATATGTTTGCAATGCCCAGTGGCGGGACATGAACAGAAGCCATTCATGATCAACTTATGGTTCATGCTGACAAGGCGAATATCCTGCCGATAGGGCTGGGATTCCGTCCCCATGACACGACCTTCAATATGACGAAAATCGGCGTTCGCTTTGGCGCTCAACACCCGTCCCTTCATCACATAATCACGGGCGCGCATTAAGGTTGGCGGCGTGAATAATGACTCAATCGTGGTTCGAGTCAATTGGATAGGATCTTGGGGGGACAAGCGATTCATGTAAAAACCTTGAAACTAAAAATATCAACTCCGAGCAATAGCAAGCCATTGCCGCGCGACATTTATCAATAAGTTGTGTGGGATTGTATTGAAAGCCTTGGCCGAAAGCCAGAATGATAGCCTCTATCGATAAACCCACCCTGCCTGCAAGATAAGAGAACACACTTATTCGCAGACAGGGTATGGGCTTTATCGAGAGAAAAGCAATTGATAAATATCAATTATTATCAATGAGTGAGCGTTAACTGCTATAACCAAATGCTAAACTTGCGCTTTAGCGTCAGTGGCTTTGACCTCAGCCTTTTTTGTATCAGCACTTTTTTTATCAGCAATGTAGCGATCGACTAATGTTTCTAAGATATCCAAAGGAACTGCACCATTCTTCAGAACTACATCGTGGAAATCCCTGAGATCGAACTTATCACCTAAGGCCAACTTGGCTTTTTCGCGCAGTTCGAGAATTTTCATCATGCCGACTTTATAGGCCGTCGCTTGGCCTGGCATAACGATATAACGCTCAATCTCTGCCGTGACATCACGATCGGACATGCCAGTATTTTTCTTCATATAGTCAATCGCTTGCTCGCGAGTCCAACGGCTATGATGAATACCTGTATCTACCACTAGACGCACAGCGCGGAACAACTCTGCCTGCAGACGAC
The DNA here is from genome assembly GCF_025654235.1 of Shewanella sp. SM32. NCBI lineage: Bacteria > Pseudomonadati > Pseudomonadota > Gammaproteobacteria > Alteromonadales > Shewanellaceae > Shewanella > Shewanella sp. SM32. The sequence goes on from NZ_JAKKRO010000003.1 coordinate 51,522, forward strand.
CGATATTATCAAAGGGATCCTTTTGAAAACCGAGCTCCCAAGCCAAACGTTCGCTATATAAAGCCCAACCTTCAATGTACGCCGTAAAAGGCGCCATCTTACGAATAAGTGGCATACCTTCTAACTCCATCGCCACTGCAATTTGGAAATGATGCCCAGGGATCCCCTCGTGGTAGGCTAAAGTGCGCATACCGTATTTAGGCGTGGCCTTGATGTCATATAAATTGGCATAGAAACGCCCTGGACGACTGCCGTCAATCGCGGGCTGCTGATAATAGGCACCCGGTGCCGTTTTCTCTTTAAACTCAGGAATACGCACCACTTCCATGCCCGCTTCGGGTCGAATACGAAAGGCATCACCGAGTCCCGCATTCACTTCATCAAGAATCGCTTGATAATCGACGAGGATTTGCGCCCTACCCGCATCGCTATCCTCGTAGTAAAACTTAGGATCGGCGGCTAATGCTTCAATCGCGACCGAGAAACCTTGGCCCACATCGTAACCTTCAGCGGCTAATATAGTCATGATTTCATTTTGAATGCGATCTACCTCAGCGAGCCCTTTGGCATGGATTTCGTCCGCAGTGTAATTAGTGGTCGTAAAGAACTTCAGCAATTGCTCATAGGCAAGGTTACCATTTGGCAGCGCCCAATAACCATCATCCGTCCCAGCTTTGGCTTGTAGCTGGGTAAGGTAGTCGATAAATAATTGATACGCTGGATGCACGTAACCTTTAATGTCCGCTTCCACCGCTGCCAATAACCGTGCTTGCTCATCGGCACTGATATCCGTGTCAGCCAATTTAGTTTTGAAGGAACTGTAGAGAATATTGTCTTGAATCGGCGTCGCGACAAAATCATTCATCTCGGTGAGCACCCGCTCAATCACGAACTTAGGCGGAATAATCCCTTTAGCCTCACGAATTTTTAAACCTTCGAGAGTTTGCGCAAACTTAAGTTTCACCTTTTGTAAACGCGACAGATAGTTTTCTGCATCGCCCACAGAATGCACTTGGTGCTGCGCCTGCATAAAGCTTGGATACCCGTTTTGCACGCCAAATAACTGATTCAGCGGATAGTTATGGTAACGATACGGCTCAGAGACCAATGCGAAATCGGCAAGATATAGGGCAATATCCTTGGAGATACGTTGATTTTCATCTAAATCCGCATCGGAATAGCTCAATAGGGTTTCACGCAGATCTCGCACTTGCGCGAAAGTCTTATCCATCGCCTCTGGACTATCGTCATCCAACTCGGCGTTATGGCCTGTAATCCCTACCGATTCTAAGAAACCCAATGAGGTTAAGGTCTCAGGGCTTTCGAAAGCCATCTTGACCACACTGCGGTCTAGAAATGCGCGAAAGAAAAACGGCTTTTTCGCAAACCATTCATGGGCGGCCAGCGCCACTAATAACAGCACTAAGACTAAGCTGCCGAGTCCAATCCGTTTTAGTACTGTTTTCAACGTCATTCTCCATTCTTATTATATTCAATCTAAAGTTATCGCCCTGAATCCATAGCTCAAGCACGTTTTTATTGGATGACGAGAATACCATTAACCACAAATAAGCAACAATTCAATAACGTAACGAATCATGACAGAATCCTTACCTAAGCATACAAGCCGCATTTAAGCCTAATGGAACGGATTAAAAGGTTAATCGCAAGTCAGTCGTGGCAAACATAAAAAATATTTTCACACTAGACAACAATCAAAAATACAATATAAATGATTGAATATTAATAGTTATATCTAATTTCGCACTCAATAAGTCGCAAAAAAGCAGTTTCAATATGAGAGGTATTTAAAAATAAAACTATACAAACCCCTAGAGTATGTTAATCTGCACTCCGGCCTGTGATTCAGACCTATTTATAAGCAATATTATGTATTTGAAAACCTTCGCTACGCCTGTAATATTTTTTTTGCTGTCATGAAGCTTTCCACTCATAACTTATCATCAATGTAAATAATTCTATTTCTGGCTAACATACCGCATAATTGCGAATTATTTGTTTGAAAATTTTGGAGACATTCATGTCTAAAACTACTGGTGTAGTTAAATGGTTTAACGAAGATAAAGGTTTTGGTTTTATTTCTCCTGACAATGGTGGCGCTGACGCATTCGTTCATTTCCGCGCAATCGTTTCAGAAGGCTTTAAAACTCTTGCTGAAGGTCAAAAGGTTTCTTTTGACATCGAACAAGGCCAAAAAGGTCCTCAAGCTGCGAACGTAGTTATTCTGTAATTAGACTTTGTCTAATTTAAGTTAACAAGTTCCAGACAAAAATGCCGACACTATGTCGGCATTTTTATATCTGCATTTTCATCCATCTCAAAAGAGTGAACCTCAGGCCTTTAGCCATGTAAGAGCTTAGCCTCAGCTTTCTCAAGTCGTCGTGGTTTACCCACTATCAGTAAGATATCCCCTGCACGAAAAACCCAGTCCTGCTCAGGATGTTCCACTTCAGCGCCATTGCGACGAATCGCCCTTAGCTCTACTTTCAGTGTTTCCCACAGGATATCGGCAACGGTTTTACCAATCGCATCAGCCCCACGCGGTAATGCCACCGCATGCAATGACTCTAAAGTAAAATCAGTTTCTGTGCCGGAAAAGAAGCCGTGTAAAAATTGATAATGATTGCGCCGCTCAGATTCTAGCCGTTTTAGGATCCGTGCCAATGGCACACCACATTGGTGTAGTACCTGCGATACTAACATCAAGCTCCCCTCTAAAGACTCAGGGATCACTTGATTAGCTCCCGCCTTTTTAAGCAAGTCTAGATCGCTGTCGTCTTTGGTTCTAACTAAAATTTTAACCTCCGGTGCCAATAACTTACATAAAGGTAAGACTTCTTCTAAACTACGTGACTCACAAAAAGTGATAACGATCATCTTGGCCTGTTTAACGCCCATTTGTTTTAAAATTGCCCGTTTACACACATCACCGAAATAAATAGGTTCGCCCGCACGACGCGCTTCAGTGACGCGCGTTGGATCGAGATCCAATACCAGATAAGGTACAGCTTCAGTTTTTAAAAAACGGGCAATGGTTTGTCCTACTCGGCCGTAACCAAAAATCATCACCAGCTCATGATCATCCATCATCAATGGCACAGCTTCATCCACATGCTTTGCCTGACGGATCCCCAGCGCCCACTTAGCAATATCCACACTATGACGAACTAACCAAGGAGCTATTGCCATGGAAAGCACGGCGACCATGACTAATACGGTACTGATCTCATTATTTAAAAGTTGATAGTTGACCGCTAAAGCCAATACCACAAAACTGAACTCCCCCACTTGAGCTAAGCTCATTGCCGTACTCATCGCAATTCGAAAAGGCTCGCCTACTAATCTTAAAATGCCATGAATGATCAGCGCCTTACCTAGTACAACGGCGACTAAGATCAGCAATATCTGCCACCAGAAACGCATCACTAAGGTAAAGTCCAGCATCATGCCAATGGAGATGAAAAACAGCCCCATCAATAGATCGCGAAAAGGCCGTATATCCGCCTCAAGCTGGCGACGGTACTGGCTTTCTCCCAGCAGCATACCCGCCATAAATGCCCCCAGTGCCATGGATAATCCTAGCCACTGAGTAAAAGCCCCTGTGACAAGCGCAACGACTAAGGTCGATAATACAAACAGCTCATTGGAGCGAGAACGCGCAACCTCATCAAATATCCGTGGCAGTGCCCACTTACCAAACGCCATTAAGAGGAAAAAGGCCAAAATGCCTTTGAGCAAGGCAAAGGCGATGTCCGCGACCATCAAAGGTTCGCCGCCATTGGCCAGTAATGGCAATAGGATCAACAACGGCACAACCGCTAAATCTTGGAATAAAAGCACGCTGACGGAGAGTTCGCCGTGGCGGCGCCTCAGCCATCCCTGTTCATTGAGCAATTTAAGGACAATAGCAGTAGATGACAACGCGATGGCAGCACCGATAACCAAGGCTTCAACCCAATTCAGGCCGCACAATAGGGCCGCGCCCATGGTCAACAAGGTCGTTATCACCATCTGTGCACTGCCTAAGCCAAATACGGTGCGGCGCATGGCCCACAGCCGCGGCACAGAGAACTCTAACCCTAAGGTAAACATCAGCAGCACAACGCCAAGTTCGGCAACAGATTGCATTTGATGCTGGGTAAACCAGTGAAAACCACTCGGGCCACTCACTACCCCTGTGAGTAAATAAGCCAGAATTGCGGGTAAGCCCAAACGGCGCAGCACAGCAATGGCCACAATGGCAATCACGAGCATAAGTAGTATTTGGATTAAGAAGCTATGTTCCATTGGGGCTATGACTCCTGTCAAAATGCTGACGTGTCAAAAAATCTAACTCTCAGTTTTAAGCTTAACTGAATGACTAACAAAGACAAATTTTATTAAAAAATATTGCGGCACGGTATTTGCTTAGACTAGGTTAGAGATGTATCGCACTAACATTTGCTGGAGTGATGATTATGGACTTTGGCCTAGCGACCGAGCTGTATCCCGACGAATATCGCTATCAAACAGAACATTATAGTCCCAATGATAATCCATTGGACTTGATACAAGTGATCCAACAACTGCATGCCAGTTTAGATCCTAGGACAGTCTTTGCCTGCTATGGCAAAGTGCTGGGACAACACTTGCCGATCCAAGGCGTGCGCTTAACCTATGGCGAGCACAAATTCAGCTGGGGCAAACGTTATGGTATCAGCGTCAAACGACAGCTCATGTGTGCAGGAATGCCATTAACGATTCAGTACCAACTGGTGACGCCATTTACGCCATCACAAACCTCAAACTTACAGGATATTGAACCGCTGTTATTGCAACCTTTATTAAATGCGTTGCAATATCAAGAAATGTCGATGCAAGCTATGTTTGACTCGCTCACTGGCTTAGGCAATCGCCATTATTACAGTCAGAGTCTCAGTAATGCGACCGCCAGAGCCCATCGAAAACAAGGAGCAGTCGCTCTCATAGTGCTCGATCTTGATAACTTTAAACAACTTAATGATAAATTCGGCCATAAATGTGGTGACTATATTCTGAAGGAATTTGGTGACATCATTCGTGCAACCATACGCAACACAGATCAAGCCTTCCGGATTGGTGGTGATGAATTCGTCATTATTGTCCAAGGCAATATTCATGCGGCAGGCTTGTTATGTGAACGGATTGTCTCGGTAATCAATCAGCACAGTAGTTTCAATCAATTTGGGGTGAGCTGTAGTTTAGGGGCGGCAGAATCACACGATACCATTGAAGCCGAACAACTTTATGAACTCGCCGATAAGGCGCTTTATCAAGCCAAAGCCGCCGGACGTAACTGCTATAAACTCAGCCAAAATCAATTAGTTTAACACGCGCAGGGATGCCAAATGAAATGCGATAACTCACTCGCAGCGCGTACCCCATAAAGGTCTAAATCAAACTGACGCGCTGCGTTCCACTCTCCTCTCGCTTTCCTAGAACACGCCAATATTCCAAGATTAACTCTCGACTAGAATTCCTTTGCTTCCTCAACAAACACCTGTAAACCAAGTCCATTCGACTCAACAATAAAGCCCTTTTCAACCCACAGTCCAATTGCCATCACCAGTTGCTCGCCATAAAACACAAACCCCACCTTTTCGCGTACCCAAGGCGGAATGGCAAACTCTTGCCACAGTTTCTTTAATTCTCGCCCCTTACCCCGAGAATGCGGGTGGCAGCGAAATTGTCCCGCAAGTTGATAACGCACACTGACCACTTCATCAGGCCAAGGTAAGCGGACTCTGGGACCTTGTTCTGTCACTATCAGCCTAATCTGCTCACCATTCGCTAAGTCCGCAGGCGACACGACTAATTCGGTACTATCTCCCTGTAATAAAGAAATAAAGTCATGCTGTGGCAAGGTCCAACTCACAGGCTGAGTGTGACGTTTGTAAGTTTGATACTTGAATAAATAGACTTGATTAGCAAAGCGGCGGATTTCACACTCACCCACTCGAATATGCACTTTAGCATCGTCTTTCGCGTTAAGAAGCTGAGTGATGATTTGCTTAAGCTGCACCTTTGAGGGCAAAGCAAAACCTTGGGATTCAATAAAGCCACGTAAGAGTAACGCTTGCCAGTCGGCTGACTGTTCAGCAAAACCATCGAGCTTGAATACATTTTGAGTATGGTAAGGCGCTTGGGTTAACCATAAAGGTAAACGTTCACTCACCTGTAAATCCAGCGTCGCCTGTTGTTCGGCGCACAATGCCGCACTTCGACTCGCAGTTGTCGCAATACTCGGCCAACGCGCTTTTAAGCGGGGAATAATTTCTAAGCGTAAAAAATTTCGATCGTACTTATCGTCTTGATTACTTTCATCTTCAATATGCACTAAGCCCTGCTGTTTTGCGTAGGCTTCAATCTGCTCACGGCTGATATCCAATAACGGCCGCAATTGTTTGCCTTGTGCTAATGCTTGTACTTGCCCCATGGCCGCCAGCCCTTTCGGGCCTTGACCACGTTTCAGCGCCAGTAAAATAGTCTCAAGCTGATCGTCTTCATGGTGAGCTGTCAGCAACACATCATTGGCACTTAAATGCCGCTCAATCGCCTGATAACGCACTTTGCGCGCTTCAGCTTCAAGGCTCAATCTTGGCCCACGATTAACCGTGACTCGCTCAACCGTCACGGGCAGGTCGTAATGCTGGCCCCGCTCAAGGCAATGCTGTGCCCAAGCCTCAGCGTTATCACTTAGGCCATGGTGTACATACACTAGCTGATAATTAAACTCCGGATGTGTCCGTGCAAACTGGCTTAAACCAAAGGCCAAGACTTCAGAATCAACCCCACCACTGTAAGCCAGTACTAACTTGCTGTCAGGCGCTAAGGATTGCGCAGCCAAAAAATCACAGATATGCGCGCTGAGATCGCCAGCAGTCAATGCTTCGTCACGCTTAGCCGACATAAGTTAACTTCATCTGTTTACACCTAAGACATTCGCCAACATTAGAATAAAATTCTCACCTTGTTTGGCCCGAGTAACGATTCGAGCGAGAGCATCAAGTCATCGGTCGGATTCACTCGCCAAGCATCGGCTAACCTAAACTGACCTTTGGCTTGAGCTTGAGTGTAATTGATCACCACAGGCACAGCACCGTTACGCCACGGGCTTAGGGCTTGCTCGAAAGTGTCTAACGCCGATGGCGTTAACTCGCTGCCATCCATATCAATTTCCAGCGCCTTGGCAAAGTGGCTGCGCGCCTCACTGATATCAATGATGTTACGCGCCGTCATGCGGTTGCCGCCGGCAAAATCATCGTAACTCACCTCACCTTCACAAATGAGGATGCGGTCTTTCTCCAGCAGATGATTAAATTTTTCAAAGGCTTCGGTAAACAACATGATTTCAAGACGTGCGCTCTTATCATCGAGTGTCAACAGGCCCATTTTCGAGCCGCGCTTGGTCAGCATCACTCGCGTTGCCACCACTAACCCCGCAGCCTTAGCAGTTTTACCGCGTTCGGTGGGATGCACATCTTTCAAGCGACCGGACGTGTAATGCTTCAGCTCTTTTAAATATTGATTGATCGGATGACCAGTCAAATACAAGCCTAAGGTTTCGCGCTCTCCTTCGAGCCAAATTTTATCTGGCCATGGGGTACATTCGACAAACTGCTGCTTACTGTCTTCGGGTTCACTGTTGAGCAAACCAAACATATCGTGTTGGCCAATCGCCTCGGCTTTGGCATGTTGATCAGCAGCGCGAATCGCTTCGGGCAAGGTTGCCATCATAGACGCACGATGCGGCCCTAGAGTATCGAGTGCGCCCGCGCAGATCAGCTTTTCAATCACGCGCTTATTGAGCTTTTTCAAATCAATACGGGCACAGAAATCGAATAGATCCACGAAGGGGCCATCTTTACGGGCCTCTAAAATCGATTCAACTGGACCTTCACCCACGCCTTTAATGGCGCCAATGCCATAAACGATGCGCAAATCATCATCGACGGTAAATTTGAACAAGCCTTTGTTCACATCCGGAGGAATGAGCGGTAGCCCCATACGCTCACATTCATCGACCAAAGTCACAATTTTATCTGTGTTGTCCATATCGGCCGACATTACCGCCGCCATAAACTGCGAAGGATAATGGGTTTTCAGCCATAAGGTCTGATAAGACACAAGCGCATAGGCGGCTGAGTGAGATTTGTTAAAACCGTAGCCAGCGAACTTTTCCACTAAGTCGAAGATCTTCATCGACAAGTCGCCGTCGACACCGTTATTGATTGCGCCCTCTTTAAAGATACTGCGCTGCTTGGCCATCTCTTCGGGCTTTTTCTTACCCATAGCACGGCGGAGCATATCGGCGCCGCCAAGGGTGTAACCCGACAACACCTGTGCAATCTGCATCACTTGCTCTTGATACAGAATAATGCCGTAGGTCGGTGATAACAGTTCTTTTAAGGATTCATGCTGGTACTGAGAATCGGGATACGATACTTCCTCGCGCCCATGCTTACGCTCGATGAAGTTATCTACCATGCCCGATTGCAAAGGCCCAGGGCGGAACAATGCCACCAGTGCGATCATGTCTTCGAAACAGTCGGGTTGCAGACGTTTAATCAAATCCTTCATACCGCGGGATTCCAACTGGAATACCGCTGTGGTTTCATATTTTTGCAACAAGCGGAAAGATGCCGCATCCGTTAACGGAATCGCTTCGATACGCACAGGTGGGCGACCGTTTTTGACCTCGACCTTGTTCACCATCTCCAGTGCCCAGTCGATGATTGTCAAAGTACGTAAACCCAAAAAGTCGAATTTAACTAAACCTGCGGTTTCGACGTCGTTTTTATCGAATTGTGTTACTGGATTTTTACCTTCAGCGTCGCAATAGAGCGGCGCAAAATCGGTAATTTTAGTTGGTGCAATCACCACACCACCCGCGTGTTTACCCGCGTTACGCGTCACACCTTCGAGCTTGCGACACATGTCGATCAGATCTTTTACGTCTTCATCGGCATCATAGGATTCTTGCAGGGCTGGCTCGACCTCAAACGCTTTCGCCAGCGTCATCCCAGGTTCTGGTGGAATGAGTTTAGAAATTCGGTCAACGAAGCCATAGGGATGACCCAGCACACGGCCAACGTCACGAATAACCGCTTTTGCCGCCATAGTTCCGAAGGTGATGATTTGCGATACCGCTTCGCGGCCGTACAATTCGGCCACATGGTCGATCACTTCATCACGTCTATCCATGCAAAAGTCGACGTCAAAGTCGGGCATAGAAACCCGCTCTGGATTGAGGAATCGCTCGAACAGTAAGTCAAATTCTAATGGGTCTAAGTCGGTAATCTTAAGCGCATAGGCCACGAGTGAACCCGCGCCCGAGCCACGACCAGGCCCTACTGGAATACCGTTATCTTTACCCCATTGGATGAACTCCATTACGATCAAAAAGTAACCTGGGAACCCCATCTGGTTGATCACTTTAAGTTCAATGTCGAGGCGCTCATCGTATTCGCCGCGTTTCTCGGCGCGCACCTCAGGATTGGGGAACAAGAATTCGAGCCGCTCTTCAAGGCCCTTCTTCGAACAATCGACCAGAAAGTCTTCGATGGACATATCGCCCGTCGGGAAGTTGGGCAGGAAATATTCGTACAAACGGATCGTTACATTACAGCGTTTAGCGATTTCGACACTGTTCGCCAACGCCGCAGGAATGTCGGCGAATAGTTCACACATTTCCTCTTCGCTACGCAAATACTGCTGTTCACTGTATTTTTTAGGTCGGCGAGGATCGGCAAGGGTAAAGCCATCGTGAATTGCCACCCGAATTTCGTGGGCATCAAAATCTTCGGGTTTAAGAAACACCACCTGATTGGTCGCCACCACAGGGATGCCCTTCTCCTGCGCTAAGGCCACAGCCATATGCAGATAACGCTCTTCATCGGGGCGACCTGTGCGGATAAGTTCGAGGAAATAACGGTCAGTGAAATGGGTCTGATAAAAGTCGCATAAAGATTCGACTTGTGTGCCATTGCCCTTGAGCAGTGCCTTACCCAGATCGCCTTCTTTGGCACCCGATAACAGCAAAATGCCTTCGTTATAAGTGAGTAACCACTCTTGGTCTATCACTACACGGCCGGCCACTTGGCCACGTAAATAAGCCTGACTGATAATTTGGGTCAGATTTTGATAACCGACATTGTTCATCGCAATAATGGTTAAGGCGCACAATTCGCCTTCAAATCCGGGCACTTGCATCCAAAAATCGGCACCAATAATCGGCTTGATCCCCGCACCATGGCAACCACTGTAAAACTTCACCAAACCACAAAAGTTATTTTGGTCAGTCAAGGCGACCGCGGCCATTCCCTGCGCTTCCACCTGCGCCAAAATAGGCTTGACCTTGGCCACGCCATCGGTCATAGAGAAGTCACTGTGGACACGAAGATGCACAAAACGAGGATCGGACATAATTAGGATTATCTTTGAATAGCAGGTTAACAATAACTAGAAAGCAGACTAACAAAGTCACGCAGCCAGAGCCAGTGACTTTGCTGGATAACGGGAACTTATACCCAAACAACCTGAAACTCGTATCTTCAGGTAGTTTGGGAGCACAGCTTACAGCCCCATTAATGCCTTGACGGGTTTGAAACTTTTACGATATTGGTCAAATACCCCATGTTCGGCGATGGCCTCAAAATGCGCCTTAGTCGGATAGCCCTTATGCTTAGCAAAACCGTATTGCGGATAAGCAGCATCGAGCACATCCATCTCACGATCCCGCGTCACTTTAGCGATAATCGATGCGGCACTAATACTGGCAATTAAACCATCACCTTTAATGATGCTGTGACTGGTAAGCGAGACGCCATTATGGGCAACAAATGCCGGACTGCGATTGCCATCGACTAACACCAACGCAGGCGCAATCTTAAGCCCTGCAACCGCGCGCTGCATTGCCAACATAGTGGCATGCAAGATATTAAGCGTATCGATTTCAGCAGGACTTGCGCGGCCCACGTGATAACACAGGGCTTTTTCACAAATCTCATCAAACAAAGCTTCACGGCGCTTCTCACTGAGTTTCTTGGAATCATTCAGACCACTGATGGGCTTGTTTGGATCTAAAATCACAGCCGCAGTCACTACATCGCCGACTAATGGCCCACGGCCGACTTCATCCACACCAGCAATTAATCCCGTCGAAAAGGCCAGCAAATCGGCGTCGGTTAAACTTTTAAAAGTTGCCACTAGTTAGCCTCCAGCGATTTAGCATGACTTGGTTTAGGCTCAACCAGTGCCATTACCGCTTCAGCGGCTTTTAAGCTCGCATCACGGCGTAACACTTGGTGCAGGGCATCAAACTCAGCTTTGAGCGGCGTAAAATCTCGATTTAACTCGACTGTGACCGCCGCAGCTATTCTCTCTGGCGTGCAATCTTCTTGAATGAGCTCAGGGACGAGATCTTTTCCAGCCAGTAGATTCGGTAACGAGAAACGCTCGACCTGCATCATGCGCTTAGCAATCCAATAGGTCATAGGGCTAACACGATAAGCCACCACCATTGGACGCTTGACCAACATGGCTTCTAACGTCGCGGTGCCAGATGCTAATAAAATGCCATCGGCAGCCGCCATGACTTCGCGCGACTGACCTTCGACCATATGAATTTCGAGATCCGGTGCAAAATCCTTCAGCGCTTGCTCAAATTGCTCACGGCGTTTTTGATTGACCAGTGGCGTCACAAAACGTATATCAGGGAAGTTCTGCTTAATCAGTAAAGCCGCCTTCACGAAAGGCTCGGCCAATTGCTTTAACTCGCCACCACGGGATCCCGGTAGAATCGCTAAATATTCGGCATCGGCATCGAGTTCAAGTAACTGGCGCGCAGCAGCTTTATCGCTTCGCAACGGAATATCATCCGCTAAGGTATGACCCACAAAGGTACAAGGTACTTGATGCTTGTCATAAAAAGCTTTCTCAAATGGCAATAACGACAACACCATATGGGTCGCCTTCGCGATTTTGAATATACGTTTTGGGCGCCATGCCCACACGGATGGGCTCACATAATGAACGGTTTTAATACCGCGCGCTTTGAGTTTAAGCTCGAGGCCTATATTAAAATCCGGTGCATCTATTCCAATAAAACAATCGGGCTTAAGCGCGGTGATCTCTTTAATCAAGGATGACCGCACTTTTAATAAGCGAGGTAGACGGGATAACACTTCAACGATTCCCATCACTGCGAGTTCTTCCATCGCAAACAGGGATTTGAAGCCTAGGGCTTCCATGCGGGGTCCACCGATACCGACAAAGCGCGCATCGGGATGGGTCTTTTGCAGCGCAGCCATTAAACCTGCACCTAAAATATCGCCTGAGAGTTCTCCGGCAACCATGGCAAACACTAATGGAGTTTTATTGCTCATAAACCAATCACGTCTCATGAATTAATGGCATTGGATGAAGAGGTAAACCGCACCTAAAATGCATCGTTCCAAGCCTACACTTATGTTAAGTTAATGATTCAATTAATGACTAAGCTCATTTATGGTCGAATGCATTGATGAATAAACGCATTTTTAACGACTACGTCTACCACAAAAAAGGCTTAAACCAATAATACAAAAGGGCATAAAAATGCCCTTTTGTTGTCATGTGGTCATCAAGTTAGCGAATAATGCCGCGACTCGATGACTTTACAAACTCAAGCAGTAATTTGACTTGCTCATCGTTCTGCGCATCTTCAGCCAACGCTTCAATCGCTTCTTCTACCGTTAAACTGCTACGGTATAAGGTTTTATAAGCACGACGCACGGCTAACTGGCTTTCTTTAGAAAAACCGCGACGCTTCATACCCTCACTGTTTAAGCCGCGAGGCACCGTCGGTTGACCCGCTGCCATCACAAAGGGAGGCACATCCTGCAGTACTAAAGAACAACCGGCAGTAAATGCATGGGCACCAATATGCACAAACTGATGCACACCTGTCATACCACCTAAAATCGCCCAGTCACCGACGTGCACGTGACCTGCAATAGATGCATTATTCGCCATGATGACATTATCGCCGACCACACAGTCATGGGCGATATGCACATAGTTCATAAACAGGTTATTCGACCCAATACGGGTTTCACTGTTATCTTGAACTGTACCGCGGTGAATGGTCACGTTTTCACGGATGACGTTATTGTCGCCAATGATCAGTCGTGTCGGCTCGCCAGCGTACTTTTTGTCTTGGCATTCTTCACCAACGGAGGCGAATTGAAAAATACGATTCCCTTTGCCGATAATCGTTGGACCTTTGACCACCACATGGGAACTCAACCAACAATCATCACCAATTTCGACGCCCGCACCGATATAGGTCCAAGGGCCAATAGTGACGTTATTGCCAATTTTTGCATCGGGATGCACAAACGCTAATGTATCTATCACTGACTAATCTCTCTGCGGGCACACATGATTTCAGCGGAACAAACCACTTCACCATCCACTTTGGCCTCACCGTAGAAAACGCCAATCCCGCGGCGCTCTTTAATCATTTTGACATCAAAATGAATTTGATCTCCTGGCTCAACCACACGTCTAAAACGCGCATTATCGATACCAGCAAAGTAATACAACACACCTGGTGGAGGTACATCACTACTCATCGTTTTAAAGGCTAACAGGCCAGTTGCCTGTGCCATCGCTTCTAAAATAAGCACACCTGGCATCACAGGTTGTATCGGGAAATGTCCCTGAAAAAATGGCTCATTTATTGAAACGTTTTTGATCGCCTGCAGACTAACACCAGGAGTGTAATCAAGCACACGATCGATCAATAGGAATGGATATCTATGGGGTAGATATTTAAGTATTTCTTTAATATCCATAGTGTTCATTTGATTAGACACGAACCGAGTTCCTCAAATTGCCTTGGGGCAATTAATCTGGTGTTTTTAAATTTTTTTCCAACGTTTTAACACGCTGGAACAGTTCATCTAACTGACGGAAACGAACTGTATTTTTACGCCAAAGTTTATTATCCATTGCCACGGTGGCGGAAGAGTATAAACCAGGCTCACGCATATTAGTGGTGATATTGGTAGCACCAGACACATGCACACCATCGGCTATGCTCAAATGACCTGCGATGGCACAGCTACCGCCAATAATACAATATTTACCAATAGTGACACTGCCTGCAACAGTAGTGCTGCCTGCAATAGCAGTATTTTCGCCGATTATATCGTTATGGGCAATTTGTACTTGGTTATCAATAATCACACCGTCGTGGATCTCTGTATGGCCTATTGCCCCACGATCTACCGTTGAATTCGCACCAATCTCAACCTGATCGCCAATACGCACGCCACCTGTCTGCGGAATTTTTATCCACTGACCACGCTCGTTAGCATAACCAAAACCATCTGAGCCTAATACGGCACCCGAATGGATAATACAATCCTGTCCTAAATGCACATCATGATAGACGGTGACATTAGCCCACAAACGTGTTTTTGAGCCAATAACCACATCTTGTCCCAGCACAACACCGGCACCAATCTGCACATTTTCACCTAAAATGACGTTCGCACCAATCACAGCATTCGCGCCAATAGCGACACCTTCCCCTAAATGGGCTGAAGGATCAATTTGTGCCGAAGGATGGATACCCACCGCCGCTTTGGGTGTAGTGTCCAAATACTGAGCAACACGAGCAAAACCGACATATGGATCTTTTACAATTAACGCAGTACCTTGATAATCCTGCGCATCTTTAGCTGACAATAACACCGCACTCGCTTGAGTTGCCTCAAGCTGAGAGCGGTATTTACTGTTGGCTAAAAAAGAGATCTGACCCGCCTTGGCATTTTCTAAGGTCGCCACACTATTAATAATTAGCGTTTCGTCGCCTTGGATATCACCGTCTAATAACAGGCATAGCTCTTTTAAAGTCACACTATTCATCTATTACTTGCCTTTGCTTAAGGCTTCAACCACTTTGCCACTGATGTCAGCGTTAGGCTTAACATAAATGACAGCACCACGTTGTAATACCAAATCATATTGGTCTTTTTCAGCGATAGTGTTGATGGCTTTTTGCACTTTAACTAACAGTTTATTTTGCTCTTCACCTTGGCGACGACGTAGGTCTTCATCCAATGCTTTGCCTTTTAACTGATATTCAGATTTTAGCGATTCCATTTTACGAACCAGCTCAGTTTTTTGTGCATCGTTCATTAACGCACCATCACGTTGCTGCTTCTCCATCAGAGAACGCATTTCTTCTTGCATTTTTTGGACATCAGCTACGCGATCACCAAACTCTTTCTTCAGAGATTGAGAGATCTGTTCACGTTGTGGGAGCTGTTCAAACACAGCGCCCATATCCACTACGGCAATTTTCTCAGCATGTGCCACTAACGGCGCGCCTAACAAAACTAACGTCATCAGCGCGCAATTTACCATCTTGTTCAAAATAAACTCCTTGTTACCTTGTTATTGTCAGCAAAACTTGCCGAGTGTATGCCTTTTAAAAAGTTTTGCCAATATTGAAAGAGAAGATCTCCGTTTGGTCACCTTCATATTCTTTAAGCGGCCACGCCAAGCTGAACACCATAGGTCCCATAGGTGATAACCATTGAACACTCAAGCCCCAAGAGGCGCGCAGGCGAGCTGGATCACTATAGTCTTGTAACTTAGCAAACTCGTCCGCCGGAAGTGTTTGATATGACTCGTAATCAAACTCAGTATCCCAGACGTTACCCGCATCGACGAAGAAACTAGTACGAACTGAGTTAGTGTAAGCCTCATCCAGGAATGGGGTTGGTACAATCAACTCCATACTTGCCGTTGCAAGGGCATTACCACCGATAGAGCGGCCAGAACTGACTTGGATACTATTAGGATCGCCAGGCAAGCTACAGCCATCGCCCGATGGATCCGGTGCACACGGCTCACTACCTCGATAGAGATAGAATGAACGTGGACCTACAGAGTTCGACTTAAAGCCACGTAGCGAGCTACTACCACCTGAGTAATAGTTTTCCCAGAAAGGCAGAATTTGGTCATTATCATTAAATTGACCATAACCGTTACCATAACCTAATCGACCACGGGCCAAGAGCACAACGCTCTGACTGCGGTTAACAGGGAAATAGTAGTTAGTGTCAAAGTCTGTCTTAAAATACTGTAAATCAGACCCTGGCGAAGTCATTTTGCCGTTCAGACGCTGGGACGAGCCATCTGTTGGGAAAGTGCCACGGTTCAAGGTGCTACGATACCAGCCCAGGCTGAGTTCGAAGTTATCGAAACTTAAGTCCGCATTTGGATCGTCATCACGATAGATGTTATAGAAACGCAGCGCCTGCTCATAAGCTGAGATCTCAGAAATCGTGTTGTGACGATAGCCAATACCACCATTGATACGGTTGTATTCGTTAATCGGGAAACCCGAGTTAAGCGCCACACCATACGAACTGTTTTTATAGCGTTCTAAGTTAGCTTCATTGGCATCAAACTCACTCCAATAAACGCTCCCGCCTAAACTCACACCGTCTTTTGTCCAGTACGGATCGGTATAGGATAAGTTAACGTTTTTAGAGTACTTGTTGGTGCTCAAGCTAATACCCGCTTGATTACCTGTACCTAAGAAGTTGTTTTGTTGTACACCAAACTGCAAGCTCAGGCCTGATTCAGTACCATAACCGACACCCGCGTTAAATGAGCCCGACGGCTGCTCTTTCACTTTAACCGCAACATCGACTAAATCATCGGTACCCGGCACTTGAATGGTTTCAGTGTCAACGGTTTCGAAGAAGCCCAAACGGTTAAGACGCGCTTTAGATTGCTCAACTTGCGCTGAGTTTAACCAAGCCCCTTCCATCTGACGCAGCTCACGGCGCATCACTTCATCTTTAGTCACTGTGTTACCAGTGAAGTTAATCGCCCGTACGTAAACACGTTTACCCGGTTTGATATTGATGTTTAAGGTGACTTCTTTAGTCTTATCATCAATTTCAGGGTAGGTTTTCACTTCAGGGTAAGCATAACCGAAGCGGCCTAGATACTTGCTGTACATTTCTTCGGTGAAAGTCACATCACCGCCGTTGTACATATCACCCGCTTTGATTGGCAGAATTGATTTCATCAACTCTTCACGGCCCATCAAATCGCCCGTCAAATTCACGTCTTTAACTTTATATTTCTCACCTTCTTCAACGTTAATGGTGATATATAAACCTTTACGGTCAGGCGTCATGGCCACTTGAGTCGAAGTCACTTCGAAGCGGATATAACCTTTATTGTGATAATAGGTTTTGATGGTCTCGAGATCGGCCTGCAGCTTTTGCTTCTGATAACGGCGTTCGCCGAACAGATCCCACCAAGCCACATAATCTTTAAGTTCCAGCATGCCAATCAGTTCAGCATCGGTAAACTCTTTGTTACCGACCACGTTAATTTGGCGGATTTCGGCCGCTAAACCTTCGGTAAACTTAAATTTCAGCTCTACCCGATTACGGGGTAAGTTAATCACTTGGGCTTCCACTTTCGCGCCGTATTTACCCACGCCGTAGTAGAAATCCTGCAGACCCTTTTCAATACCGGTCAACATAGTGCGATCGAGCGACTCACCGACTTTAACGCCAGAACCGTCCAGACTTTCCTGTAACTGTTCGTCTTTAATGTCTTTGTTGCCATCGAATGTCACGGCACTGATAGTTGGACGTTCAGTGACTTTCACCACTAATACGCCGCCATCTCGGCTCACGGAGACATTTTCAAAGTTAGTCGATGCATACAAGCTTTTAATCGCTTGCTGGATTCTTAACTGGTCAACAGTGTCACCTACTTTTACTGGTAAGCTTAACAAGGCAGCACCGAGTGCAACTCGTTGCAAACCTTCAACTTGGATGTCGGTCACTTCAAACGGTTGGAAAGTATCTGCCAACACAGTCCCTGAAAACGACGCACCGACGAATAACATCGAGGCAAAAAGTTTATTCAATCTCATAGAGCACTTCTAATTATTAGTCTGTCCTTGCTCAGAGTCGGGCAAAATCATTGAAAAGCGCAACGCTCATCAACATCAGCAGTATTGCTGCCCCAAATCTGAATCCTATTTCCTGCACCTTTTCAGGTACAGGTTTACCAGTTATTACTTCAATAAAGTAATACAGCAGGTGTCCCCCATCGAGCACAGGTAAAGGCAGCAAGTTAATGATGCCTAAATTGACGCTGATGAGCGCGAGGAACCCGAGAAAATAGACCAAGCCATAGTTTGCACTACTGCCCGCACCCTGTGCGATCGAAATGGGTCCACTCAGGTTTTTCACCGACACATCGCCGGTAAATAATTTGCCAATCATCTTAAAGCTCACAGCAACAAGTTGCCATGTTTTATCCGCTGCTATGCCGAAAGAATCGATTGGTCCATATTCAAGTTGTAAACGCATATTGTCTGGCCATTGTGCTTGGGTCGGGCTCACTCCGAGCATACCTATCTCTTGGCCATCGGCATTTTTACTGCTTAAGGGTGTCACTGCCACATTAAACTGTTCGCCATTGCGACGCACAGTTAAACTCACAGGCACATTGGCAGAATGTTGAATAATGTCAACAAAAGCCTGCCAATCGGTATAACTTTTACCATTTATTGCGACTAAGGTGTCACCGACTTTTAGCTCACTATTCGCAGCGGCACTGTCAGGACTAATCGCAGCAATGGTGGGGACGATTTCGGGACGATAAATCCCTAACCCTAATGCCGTAATCGGGGATTCTTTTTCAGGATCAAAACGCCAATTACGCGTATCTAAGGTGTAAGACCGCGCACTAGAATCCAAACCTTGCAAACCATTCAATGGTGTTAGCGATACACTCAGACTTTCATCACCTATGTGGCCGACTAAAGCTAAATTCACTTCTTCCCAGTTACGCACGGCCTGACCGGAAATGGCCGTTATTTGCATTGGCTCTGTGATTTGAATTTGCGCAGCAGCAGTCCCGGGGGTCGTCGAGGTGATCACAGGCTTAAGTGATGGCACACCAATCAGATACATAAAATACAGGGCAACGATGGCAAAAATAAAGTTAGCAATTGGACCAGCGGCCACAATCGCAATACGTTGCCATACGGTTTTACGATTGAACGCTTGATCTTTTAATTCATCGGGAACGTCTTCAACACGCTCATCGAGCATTTTGACATAGCCGCCAAGGGGGATCATGGCTAACACATATTCAGTGCCGTCTTTACCAACACGGCGCCAAATAGCCTTACCAAAACCAATGGAGAAACGTTCGACTTTCACGCCACAACGTCGCGCGATATAGAAATGGCCGTATTCGTGGGCAGTAATTAACAGACCCAGTGCAACGATGAAAGAACCTAAGTTCCATAAAAAATCTAACATCCCACTCCTTACGTTATAAATTTAATCATTCAGCTATTGCTAAGCGATGCTTGCTAAGGTTTCACGCGCATAGACGCGAGTTTGCGCATCTAAGGCTAAAATATCTTCTATGCTGCCCATAGGGCGTTTAGGCACAGTCACTAAACAAGCTTCGTTCACTTTTGCAATTTGAGTAAAGCCAATTTGTCCCTGTAAAAACGCTTCAACAGCGACCTCATTGGCAGCATTTAACACAGTTGTCGCCTCTTGGCCTTGGGCACACGCGTCCATTGCCAGAGCTAAACAGGGGAAACGTTCAAAATCAGGTTCATAAAAGCTTAACTGTCCGACTTTGAAAAAATCTAAAGGTTCAACGCCCGAATGAATTCTTTGCGGATAAGCCATGCAATGGGCAATCGGTGTGCGCATATCTGGGTTACCCATTTGGGCGATAACCGAACCATCACGGTACTGCACCATAGAGTGGATCACGCTTTGCGGATGAATAACCACTTTAAGTTGCTCAGCCTGAGTATTAAACAACCACCGCGCCTCAATGAACTCTAAACCCTTATTCATCATAGTGGCGGAGTCAACAGAGATTTTAGGTCCCATGGACCAATTAGGGTGTTTACAGGCTTGGGCAGGCGTCATGGCCGCAAGTGTCGCAAGATCCGACCGCAGGAAAGGTCCGCCAGAACCTGTTAACAAAATATGGGATATACCCGACGCAGCTAAATCGCAACGGCCGAGGTTAGCCTGCACTTCTAGGGGTAAACATTGAAAGATAGCATTATGCTCACTGTCCACGGGCAAGAGCACAGCACCAGAGCTCTTAGTCGCCTCAATAAACAACTCACCCGACATGACTAAAGCTTCTTTATTGGCCAGTAATACTCGCTTTCCCGCCTTCACGGCTTCAAGGGTTGGTACTAGCCCTGCCGCCCCGACAATCGCTGCCATTACAGTATCCACTTCGGCAGCCGTCACTAAACCGAGTAAATCGTTCATGCCAGTAGTGACTTGAATATTGAGCGCAGTGGGTAAAACGGCGCGTAACTGTTTCGCAGCCGCTTCATCCACCATATGCGCGACTTTCGGTTTATGGGCTACACACAAAGCCAGCATCTTATCAACGCTCGCATTGGCCACCAATCCATAGATGCTATAAGCCAATGGATTAGCCGAAATCACGCTTAAGGTACTAGCACCAATTGAACCAGTAGCACCCAAAATCACCATATTTTGCATAGCGTTACATCCAGAATGCAATGTAGATCAGGGTAAACACCGGCAAGGCTGCAGTCAGGCTGTCGATGCGGTCGAGCACGCCGCCGTGACCGGGCAAAATAGTGCCAGAATCTTTAATACAGGCCGCACGCTTAAACATACTCTCAGATAAATCGCCCAGCGCTGACACTAAAGCAACAAATAAGGTCACTGCCACAACTAAACCCAGTTCTTGCTCTGGCGAATAATACATAACACCGGCAACCACGAGCATAGTCGTCACTAAACCACCAACTAGGCCTTCCAAGGTTTTAGCAGGGCTCACTGCAGGCATCAGTTTCGTTTTACCTATCGCTTTACCGACGAAGTAAGCCCCAGAATCTGCTGCCCACACAATCAACATCACTAACAGTACTAACACTGGGCCGTAATAGGGAGAAGTTTGTGAACTAATGGATTTGAGCGCGATAAGAGCAACAAAGCAAGGC
Source organism: Shewanella sp. SM32 (assembly GCF_025654235.1). Lineage (NCBI taxonomy): Bacteria > Pseudomonadati > Pseudomonadota > Gammaproteobacteria > Alteromonadales > Shewanellaceae > Shewanella > Shewanella sp. SM32. Next base: position 72,622 of record NZ_JAKKRO010000003.1, read on the forward strand.
ACTAAGGTTAACTGTCCAAACATGGACTTAAACATAGGATTCTTTTGCCAGAACTTAGCGCTTTTAGGATAAGTTACCACTAATAATAGTGATGCTAACCACCAGAATGCACCAATATAGAGAATGGCCAAATAGATAGGATGTAACTGGTGGCTTAACCAAACGGCATCAATTGGCACAATCAGATTAATTGCCACCAATAAGATACCAACTGTGAAGGTAAAGCTCCACTGAGTGACATCACACTGATTATCGATAATTCTTCCCCATTCCTTTGCTGCAATAAGGAAGACGGCAACTAAGGCCCAGGCGAAGTAGCTGGCAGGGAGCAAAAATATCGCCCCTAAAACTAATGGAACTAACCAAGTTGCTGTTATTATTCGTTGTTTTAGCAAAAAAAATCCCTCATGAGGTTTTACAATGCACGCATCTCATCAATCTGACTTCCAGTCAGACCAAAACGGCGCTGGCGACTTGCAAAAATGGCTATCGCTTCATGAAAAGCCTGTTCATCGAAATCAGGCCAAAGGGTGTCGGTAAACACCAATTCTGCATAGGCCGCCTGCCACAGCACAAAATTGCTGATGCGACAGTCCCCGCCCGTGCGGATCATTAAATCAACTTCACTCTGATTTTGCATGCACAAATGTGCACTTAAGGCTTCTTCGGTGAACTGACTGCTGGTCATTTCGCCAGTTTCGACCTTTTCCGCTAATTTTTGTGCTGCTTGAAGTATGTCCCAACGGCCACCATAGTTAGCCGCAACATTCAGAACCAAGCCAGTATTGCGAGATGTCTTCTCTTGGGCAGCAGCAATTTGCTTCTGTAATCGCGCCGAAAAGCGGCTGATATCGCCAATAATGTTGAGCTTAACCTGATTCTTATCCAGCAATTTAATTTCGCGCTGTAATACGGTAAAAAACAACTCCATCAGCAAGCTGACTTCTTTATCGGGTCTACGCCAATTCTCGCTAGAAAATGCGAATAAGGTTAGCGATTCAATGCCTAATTGGCTTGCCGTGCTTACGGCTCTTCTAACGGCCTTAACACCAGCCTTATGTCCCATCACTCGTGGTTTACCTTGGGTTTGTGCCCAACGCCCATTGCCATCCATGATAATAGCAACATGCTTAGGTAACGACTGTTTCACGAGTTCGGGTAATTGTCCCGGCAAGGTCGTTTGAGTGTATAAATCACTCTCACTCGTCCTAGGGTGCGGATCAAGTTCCACTGTGGATGACATCTAATACAGCCCTTTAAAATAGACAAACGCCGTGTAGTATACCCCTACACGGCGCATCAACTCTAGCTTATCGAACTGAGATTAGACTTCCATCAACTCAATTTCTTTGGCCGCTAAAATCTCATCGACCTTTTTAATGTGAGCATCGGTGAACTTTTGCACTTCTTCTTCACTGCGACGCACATCATCTTCAGTACAAGCTTTAGCTTTTTCAAGCTTTTTCACTTCAGAAATCGCATCACGACGCACGTTACGGATAGCAATACGACCGTTTTCAGCTTCGTTACGCACCACTTTGATGAAGTCTTTACGACGTTCTTCGGTCAGCGCGGGTAATGGAATACGTAATGTCGCGCCAGCTGACATAGGGTTCAGACCTAAATCAGAGCTCATAATAGCCTTTTCAACGGCTTGGATAGCACTACGGTCAAACACAGTCACAGACAGAGTGCGTGAATCTTCAACGCCCACGTTAGCCACTTGGTTTAGTGGCGTCATAGTGCCGTAGTAAGAGACTTGAATGGAATCCAACAGGCTTGGGTGGGCACGACCGGTACGCACTTTTGCCATTTGGTTTTTAGTCGCGTCAACGCATTTACCCATACGCTCTTGCGCATCTTTCTTAATGTTCTCAATCACGTTAAATGTCCTTCTTGGTCATTAAATAACTTTTTTCGCTCTGATCAACGTGCCTTCTTCTTCACCCATGATAACGCGGCGTAGAGCGCCAGGCTTATTCATGTTGAAGACTAAAATAGGCATGTCGTGATCACGCGCCATAGTAAAGGCGGCTAAGTCCATTACTTTTAATTCTTTTTCCAGAATTTCCGCATAAGTCACTTCATCATACTTAACAGCATCTGGGTTCTTCATTGGGTCTTCAGAGTATACACCGTCGACTTTAGTGCCTTTCAATACGACTTCAGCTTCGATTTCAATGCCGCGTAAACAGGCCGCAGAATCGGTCGTGCAGAAAGGATTACCTGTACCGGCAGCAAAAATAACCACTCGGCCAGATTTTAGCAAGCTGATCGCTTCAGCCCAATTGTAATCATCACACACACCCTTTAACGGGATAGCTGACATCAGACGAGCATTAACATAGGCACGGTGCAGGGCGTCTCGCATTGCCAAGCCGTTCATAACCGTTGCCAGCATACCCATGTGATCGCCCACCACACGGTTCATGCCGGCTTTTGCTAGGCCTTCACCGCGAAACAGATTACCACCACCAATAACCACACCCACCTGAATACCCAGCTCAACCAGCTCTTTCACTTCCTGAGCCATGCGATCTAATACTTTGGGATCGATGCCGAAGCCTTCGTCGCCCATCAGTGCTTCGCCACTTAATTTAAGAAGAATGCGTCTAAATGCGGGTTTTGGATTGGTGCTCATAATTTTTATCCTGGTCATAACAAGACCGCAGCTATTGCCGCGGTCTTGGGGGTATTTAGCGTTGGCGATTAAGCCTTTTTAGAAGCAGCGATTTGAGCAGCAACTTCAGCCGCGAAATCTTCTTCTTTCTTCTCAATACCTTCACCCACTTCTAAACGAATGAAGTTAGTGACTTTAGCGCCTTTCTCTTTCAGAATTTCGCCAACAGTTTTCTTTGGTTCCATGATGTAAGCTTGACCAGTCAGAGAAATCTCACCGGTAAACTTCTTCATACGACCTAGAACCATCTTCTCAGCGATCTCTGCCGATTTGCCTTCGTTCATTGACATTTCGATTTGCAGAGCTTGTTCTCTTGCAACGATTTCTGCAGGAACATCTTCTGGGTTCACGTATTCAGGCTTAGAAGCAGCAACGTGCATTGCGATGTGCTTTAAGGTTTCTTCGTCAGCTTCACCGGCAACAACAACGCCAATGCGCTCACCGTGACGGTATGAAGATAGGTTTGCACCATCGATGTACTCAACACGACGAATGTTGATGTTTTCACCGATTTTAGTTACCAATGCAACGCGTGCATCTTCGAACTGTGCTTTTAAATCTTCAAGAGTCACTTTAGATGCAGCAGCGGCATCTAATACTGCGTTCGCGAATGCTAAGAAGTTTGAATCTTTAGCAACGAAGTCAGTTTGACAGTTAACTTCTAATAGCGCAGCGAAACCTTCGCCATTCTTGATCAGAATTGTACCGTCAGCAGCGATGTTACCCGCTTTTTTAGCCGCTTTAGCAGCGCCAGACTTACGCATGTTGTCAATTGCTAACTCCATGTCGCCGTTAGCTTCTGTCAGAGCGTTTTTACAATCCATCATGCCTGCGCCAGTACGGTCGCGCAGTTCTTTAACTTGGGCAGCAGTAATTGCCATTGTTAAATCCTCTATAAAAAATCGACTAATTTGCAGATATAAAACAGGGGCCGAATGGCCCCTGTTAACCAATCAAAAATCTTGGTTAATAAGGGTGATGATAATCATCCCGCCTTATTATTATTCGGCTTCTACGAAACCGTCTTGCTCAGCTTGAACAGCCAAATCTTGACCACGGCCAGCTTTTGCAGCAGCAGCAACAGAAGAAGTGTACAGGCGGATAGCACGCATAGCGTCGTCGTTACCAGGAACGATGTAGTTAACACCATCTGGCGCAGAGTTAGTATCAACAACTGCAACAACAGGGATACCCAGGTTGTTAGCTTCTTTAATAGCGATATGCTCATGGTCAGCACCAATGACGAATAATACGTCTGGCAGGCCGCCCATGTTTTTAATACCACCTAAAGATTTTTCCAGCTTTTCAAGCTCACGAGTACGCATCAGCGCTTCTTTCTTGGTCAGCTTGTCGAAAGTACCGTCTACTGATTGGCTTTCCAGTTCTTTCAGACGTTTGATTGACTGACGAACGGTTTTCCAGTTAGTCAGCATACCGCCTAACCAGCGGTGATCAACATAGTACTGGTCACAAGATAGAGCAGCTTCTTTGATCGCTTCGCCAGCAGCACGTTTAGTACCAACGAATAATACTTTACCTTTCTTTGAAGCTACGTTGCTGATGAAAGCTAGCGCTTCATTGAACATTGGCACAGTATGCTCAAGGTTGATGATGTGAACACCGTTGCGAGCACCGAAAATGAATGGCTTCATTTTTGGGTTCCAGTAACGGGTTTGGTGACCGAAGTGGACACCGGCCTGAAGCATATCGCGCATTGAAACTGTAGTCATTTCTATTACCTTAAAATTTAGGGGGTTAGACCTCCACGTATCCCATGTCTTCGACCCCTTATATAACAACTGAGGGCACCCCGAAGAATGTGTCGACACGTGTGTGATTTAGTATTTAGACAAATAGCCATGTATAATGGCCGCCATCTTTAGTCTTGCAAGTATCAAAGCAGCGCAAAAGCTGGCTTAGACAATTCATCAAGACTTAAACATAACGGCGCGCTTTATACCATAAATAGCCCTAAAGCACAAATTTTTGCATTAGGTTGCGTGGCCAACAGACATTAAAGACACAAGAGAAAACGCAATGAGTATAGTCATCAAGACCGCTGAAGAAATTGAAAAAATGCGTGCTGCGGGCAAACTAGCCGCACAGGTATTAGAAATGATCGCGCCGCATGTTAAACCGGGCGTGACCACCAATGAGCTCAATGACCTCTGCGCCAAATATACCGAAGAGCAAGGTGCGATTTCGGCGCCGCTTAACTACCATGGTTTTCCCAAATCCATTTGTACTTCTGTAAACCATGTCATTTGCCACGGTATTCCAAACGACAACCCACCATTGAAAGAAGGCGATATCCTCAATATCGACATCACAGTGATTAAAGACGGTTATCACGGCGATACCTCGATGATGTTTTTAATCGGTGAAGTGAGCGCGAAGGACAAACGTCTGTGCCGCATCGCGCAAGAAAGCCTGTATTTAGCTATTCGTAAGGTTCGTCCAGGTTTAAAACTGGGTGAAATTGGCAATACTATCGAAAAATTCATCAAAGCAAGTAAAACAGGCCTTGAGAAATATTCCATCGTGCAAGATTATTGTGGCCACGGTATTGGCTCGGGTTTCCATGAAGAACCTCAGGTTATGCATTACCGTAACGGCGATAACACAGTATTACGCCCAGGCATGTGTTTCACCATTGAACCTATGATCAATGCTGGTCGCCACACGACCATACTCGATCGCGATGATAAGTGGACGGTTACCACCTCCGATGGTAAAAATTCAGCCCAGTGGGAACATACCTTACTGGTGACTGAAAAAGGGGTTGAAGTACTTACCCTGCGTGAGGATGAGGATTTTCCACGTATTATCAATCACGAGCGATAGGCCACACTAAAAAACATAAAAACAAGGGACTCGATGAATATAGCTCTGCTCGCTAAACAATCATTAATCGAACAGAATCAGATTCTTTTGGCCAGTTTTAAGGCTAAAACCCCGATTGAAGAGCTCGTCACGCAGCGCTGTCAATTTGTCGATGCCCTTGTCAAGCAAGCTTGGGAACAGCACGGTCTAAGGGAATATGATATTGCCCTGATTGCCGTGGGCGGCTATGGCCGTGGGGAGCTGCATCCCCACTCAGATGTCGATTTACTGTTCCTGTTTAATGATATCTTGTCACCCGCCGCCGAAGCGGCACTCAGTCAGTTTATTGCCTTTCTGTGGGATGCCAATCTGGAAATCGGCCACAGTGTCCGTACGTTAAACGACACGATTATTCTCGGCCGTGAAGACATCACCATAGCCACTAATCTGTTAGAGGCACGATTGCTCGAAGGGCCCGAATTTTTATTCGATCAACTTTATGATGCGATTCGTCAGAGTGACTTTTGGACTTCAAGCGATTTTTTTATCGCAAAACGGGATGAGCAAAATGCCCGTCATGCCAGAGCCAGTGCCTTCGATTTAGAACCCAATATCAAGAGTTGTCCCGGTGGTCTTAGGGATATTCAAACCATTGCTTGGGTAGCCATGCGTCACTTTGGCGCCGCTCGCCTCGAAGAATTAGTCCAATACGACTTTTTAGAGCCAGGTGAACTAGAAGAGCTGCTCGAATGTCAGCACTTTTTGTGGAAGTTACGCTTTGCCCTGCACATGGTGGTCGGTCGCGATGAAAATCGCTTACTCTTTGATGTACAGCGCCAAGTTGCCGAGCTTATGGGGTATGAAGACGCCACCCAGCTTGCTGTTGAGCAAATGATGAAACGTTACTATCGCACGGTACGCCGAGTGATGGAGCTAAACGAAATGTTGCTGCAGCTGTTTAAACGGGCAACACTGGGGCACACAAAAGCTTTAGAAATTCAATCGATAGATAAACACTACCAGCGCCGCGGCACTTTTATTGAAGCGCTAAGCGATGACCTTTTCGATAGTGGCGAAGAAATTGTCCGGCTGTTTTTGTTAGTCGCTAAAAACTCCAACATCAAAGGCATTTACGCACCAACACTGCGTTCGCTGCGCCGAGCAAGACGCGCGCAATCTCAAGCCTTGCAAGAAAACCCGCTTTGTCGCCAAGCCTTTATGGAAATTCTGCGCCACCCTCGCGGCATTGTTGCTTTGTCTTTAATGCATAAACACGGTGTGTTATCGGCCTATCTACCCGCATGGCGAAATATTGAAGGCCAGATGCAGTTTGACCTGTTTCACGCCTATACGGTCGATGAACACACCCACAGATTACTACTCAATATCGAGCGTTTTTCCCAAGCAGAACAAAAGGAAGAATTTCCCTTAGGCTCGATTCTGATCAACCAACTGCCTAAAAAAGGTTTACTGGTATTAGGCGCTATCTTCCACGATATCGCCAAAGGCCGCGGTGGCGATCACAGTAAACTGGGCTCAAGCGATGCCCTCGCCTTTTGTAAGCTGCACGGGTTAAACGATCACGATGGCCGTCTAGTCGCTTGGCTGGTTGAAAATCATCTGGTGATGTCTGTCACCGCCCAGCGCCGCGATATTTCCGATCCCGATGTGGTGGCCGACTTTGCCAATAAAGTCCGCGATGCCGTGCATTTAAGCTATCTGTACTGCTTAACCGTCGCCGATATCTGCGCCACCAACGAAAAAACCTGGAACAACTGGAAAGGCTCACTGCTACGCGACTTGTACTTTTCGACCCAAAGAGTGCTCGCCCGCGGTAAAGAAAAACCCGTCGATATTCGTGCCAGAGTACGTGAATACCAAGCTAAGGCGAAAAAAGAGCTGCTGCGCCGCGGATTGAAAGAGAAAGATCTCGATGCCCTGTGGCAACGTTTTAAGGCAGATTACTTTTTACGCCACCAGCCCAATCAAGTCGCGTGGCACGCCGAAGCGATTTTAAAGCACAAACAACAGGATGAGCCCTTAGTCTTAGTGTCCAAACACACCACCCGTGGTGGTACTGAGCTATTTGTCTATTGCCAAGACAGACCTAAATTGTTCGCAACTGTGATGGCGGTACTCGACAATAAAAATATCAACGTCCATGATGCCAACATCATGACGTCAAAAGACAATTATGCCCTCGATACCTTTGTGATCTTAGAGCAAGATGGTGAGCCCGTTAGCCAGCTTTCACGCATTCAAAGTATCCGTAAAGCGCTTGAGAAAGCCCTGTCGAGCGACAGCCCAAAACTGCCGCGCTTTAGAAAACTATCGCGCAAGATGAAACCTTTTAATGTGCCGACACAAGTGAGTTTCCTCGAAAGCAGTCGTCATGGTACAAGTATGATGGAGCTTATCGCCTTAGATTCGCCAGGATTACTGGCAAAAGTTGGGGATATCTTTTACCGTTGCAACACAACATTACTCGCGGCCAAAATCACCACCATTGGTGAGCGAGCCGAAGACTTTTTTATGCTGCAGACTAATGATGGCTTGCAACTTAACGAAACCCAAGAGAATACCCTCAGGGACGCTTTAATCAGTGCCCTGAGTGCAAAGAATATCGAATCAGTTAATTAACAAGACCAGTGGGAGAAGTAAATGGAGGCTTTACGCCAACGTATTGAGGCGGCTTTTGAAGCGCGCGCCGACATCACACCAAGCACAGTTGACGCAGGTGTGCGCAGCGATGTGCAAAATGTCATCAATATGCTCGATAAAGGTGAAGTCCGTGTCGCCGAGAAAATCGACGGACAATGGCATGTGCACCAATGGCTGAAAAAGGCGGTATTACTGTCCTTCCGTATTTTCGATAACGTAGTTATCGATGGCGCCGAAACCAAATACTTCGACAAAGTGCCGTTAAAATTTGCCGAATATGATGAAGCCCGCTTTAAAGCGGAAGCCATTCGTGTAGTGCCTTCGGCGACAGTACGTAAAGGCTCATTCATAGGTAAAAATACCGTGTTGATGCCATCCTATGTGAACTTAGGCGCCTATGTTGATGAAGGCACTATGGTTGACACTTGGGCGACCGTTGGCTCATGTGCACAAATCGGTAAAAACGTGCATTTATCTGGCGGCGTAGGTATTGGTGGCGTACTTGAGCCATTACAAGCGGGCCCAACCATCATCGAAGATAACTGCTTTATCGGTGCACGTTCTGAGATTGTTGAAGGCGTCGTGGTTGAAGAAGGCTCAGTGATTTCCATGGGTGTGTATATCGGCCAAAGTACTCGAATTTATGATCGCGAAACCGGCGAAGTGCATTACGGTCGTGTACCAGCAGGCTCTGTTGTTGTTTCTGGCAACCTACCATCAGCCTGTGGCAAATACAGCCTCTATGCCGCCATTATCGTTAAGAAAGTGGATGCAAAAACCCGTAGTAAAGTGGGTATCAACGAATTACTGCGTATTGTTGATTAACAGTCACAGCATTTGTTCGATAACATGAGTTCCATAAAAAGATGCCTAAGGGCATCTTTTTTATTGTCGGTAAAATTTAGCCTACGGTTGCGCTGTCATTATCAGGCTTAAAAATAAAGTGTTTAATAAGACACTTAAATCAAACGCTCTACTTCACGGAATGCATTTCTCGTCATTGCAATGGCCCGCCAGCCGATAATCCCCAATGGCTGCTGCGCTTTGTTCACCACCACAAGATATTCTGAATCCAAAAGATTCAACTGCAGTAATGCATCTTCCGATGTGGCCACCTCACTGATAATAGGCACTGAATGCTCCATGATCTGATGGGCTTTTTTATGTAAAGATGCCCTATCCAGTTCACGCTCAGCCGCAGTGCCAAGTAATGGGCTAAACCAATGTTCCAGTAAGCGACTAGTGATCACCCCAAGTATCTTATGTTGCTCATCCAATACCACGGCCACCTTAGCATGGGCAGTCGTAAGTAAACGCTTAATATCAACTAACTCATGGTCGAGTGAAATCGTGACTAAAGGTTCAAGCGGCGCAGCACCAATATGATCGCTAATACTCAACTCTCGATTAATCAAAATCGCTAAACAAGTTTCGACTATCTCAGGATCAAAAAGAGTCCCTTTACCCGCACGCAATACTTCAGTCATTTTCTCCAGCCCTAACGATGGGCGATAAGGCCTATGGGACAATATCGAATCGGCAACATCGGCGACGGCAATAATTTTCGCCTCATATAAAATCGCCTTATCCTTTAAGCCCGCGGGATAACCTGAGCCATCGAGCCGCTCATGATGCTGTAAAATCATCTCTTTGATGGGCCATGGAAACTCCACATCCTCAATAATTTCAGCGCCATGGAGTGGATGGGTCTGTATTAATGCGTATTCTTCTTTTGAAAGCTTCGAAGGTTTGGTCAAGATCTGTGATGGAATCGCTAACTTACCAATATCATGAACTAAGGCACCAATCTTCAGCCCTTCTAAACGCAGCGGGTCTAAACCTAATTTCTCACCAATCAAATAACTTAATTGCGCCACCGACTTTTGATGCCCTGCGGTATAGGCATCTTTCAGTTCTAATGCCTCAGAAATAGCACTAATAAGCTGGGTTAACGATTGAGATAATTGTTCTTTTTGCGCTTTAATGATTTTGGACTGGCGGGATACCGCGCGCAATGTGCGTGGTAGTTCAATGCTGTGCCATAAAATGCTGGCAAAAGTCAGTAATGATCTCGCATCATTACGACTATAAGGCTCATTACGGTCGACCACGCACAGCATGCCCACTAAGCGACTGCGAAATAAAATCGGCACCGCCAAGTAACGCCCTCCAAGTAGCAGTTTATCTAAGGGCAAATCCCCTAAGCGCCTTTGGGAGTCGGTTTGGTTTTGGATGATCGGCTTATAATCTCGCACACATTCGAGCCATACGCGGCTTTCAAGTTCTGACACTTGGGTATTATCTTCAACAAAATCGGCTTGATTAGCCTCTGCGTGGGGATACTCAGAACGCGCGGCGAGTGTGAGTGTTTTTAACTTTTCGTTATACAACAGAATAAAGCCATATCGACTGCCAGTGAGCGACATCGCCTTGGAGACGGCAACTTTAAACACTTCTTCTTGGGAGGATTTAATCACATCTTCAATGTGTTGCAGCCAAGCATCGCTGGCTTGAATCGCTCGGCGATAATCCGAATGCAATTCCTTCATCTGCGGATCTTCAAAATTGATGTCGGATAGAATCAAATACCATCCCATTTCAGGCAAAGAATGCAGCGCAAGATGCACACGTATGCCTCTATGATCTTGTAATTGAAAACCTATCTCTTGCCCACGTCGCCTCACGATATCGGCGCACAACTCGGCATTAAAGGCACTAAACAGTTGGCTAATGGGTTGATTAATGATTTGCGCCGCCGAGCGTTTGCAACGGCTGTAAAAGGCTTGGCTCATCCGTAGCACGCGAAATTGCTCATCAAGCTGTGCCCAAGACAAATTCAAACTATCGGGCAAGTCTTTCATTCCAACGATAAGGCTTTGACGAGTTGACATCCAGCACTCCAGTCTTTGATTAGAGCATGGGCAAAACGCTTTAGCGTGATATTCGCCCGAATGTGAGCACTATAAAATCTCCAATAAACATAATGATAGCTGATCCCATGACATATGCGGGCTAAAATAGGCTGAGCTGAATGTCATGTTATCGCTACGCTTGTCATTACCTTAGCGCGACTGCCTACGCTTTAGAAGACGATCGTTTTATTGCCGTACACGACCACTTGCTCGTTAAGCACTAACTGCAGAGCTTTGCTCAGCACACTCTTTTCAACATCGCGCCCTGCACGCGCCATTTCTAAGGCGCTATAACTGTGATCGACGGGAATTACGTCCTGCTTGATGATCGGCCCTTCATCGAGGCAATTATTCACAAAATGCGCCGTCGCACCGATAATTTTCACCCCGCGCTCCCAAGCCTGGCGATAGGGTGCTGCGCCGATAAAGGCTGGTAAGAAAGAATGGTGAATGTTGATGATGCGATTAGGATATTGCGCCACAAAATCAGGCGTTAATACCCGCATGTACTTAGCCAAGACTAAATAATCGGGTTCGTATTGAGATACCGCAGCCAACAGTGCTTGCTCGTGTTGAATTCGGTCTAAGCCTTCGTGACTCACCAGATGAAAGGGAATGTTAAATTTTTCGGCCAGTTCGCGCAGCGCATCATGGTTGCCCACCACAGCGGCAATCTCGACACTTAAACCACCGTAATAGGCTTTCATCAACAGATCGCCTAAGCAGTGCGCTTCTTTTGTCACTAACACCACAATACGTTTCTTGCCGGCGCTGACCAAGGTCATGTGATTCTTAGCAGGCAGCACGTCGCGCAGATCCTGCAATAACTGTTCGCTGTTAAAAATGCCCTCTAACTCAGTTCGCATAAAGAAACGCCCTTGGGCATTATCCACAAACTCACTGTTTTTGATGATATTCAGTTTATGGGTAAAACAAACACTGGTGATTTTGGCGATGAGGCCTTGGGCATCGGCGCAATCCGTCAGTAAGATTTTACGTTCTATGGATGGCGAAGTATTACCGCGAGTTTCAGTCATTTGTTGCAAAGTTGGATCTCCTATATTGTCCCTACATCGAGTTTGCCATAGCAAATCGTGCTGAACAGCATGAAAATCCTATAATGCGAAAATAAAAATGATATTTCAGAGGCTTGAATCAATAAAATGTAAAAATTAAGCAGTTAATTTTGTAAAAACACAATCCTAGCGGCGAGTATCTAAGTAACGCTGCAATACTTTACGCAAAGTTTCGGCCTTAGTGCCGTAAACCACCTGCACACCTTTGCCCATAACGATCACGCCCTTAGCACCCAACTGACTCAAACGCACCTTATTGACTAACTCAGGCTTGTGCACGCTCAAGCGTAACCGTGTCAAACAGGCATTCAGCTCAACAATATTGTCACGCCCACCAAGCGCCGCAATAATCGCCCGTAAACTTTCTTTAGGTCCTTTACTGTCGTTATGCTCAAGCCTGCCGGGCGTTTTCAAATTAAATGCTAAAATACTCAACCTAAACAACAGGTAATATATGATGGCGGTCAAAGGTCCGAGGAAAATAAACCAGCTGGCATTACGGGACAATGGAAATAGCAGCGTAAAGTCCACCAGCCCTTGGGAGAATACTATGCTGTGGTGAATATCCAGCATAATACAGACAAAATAAGCGAGCCCAGTGAGTAAGGCGTGAATAATAAATAGAATCGGCGCCACAAACATAAAAGCAAATTCGATAGGTTCAGTCACCCCAGTTAACCAACTTGCCGCCCCCGCCGAGAGCATAATACCCGCCACGCGATTCCGCTCTGAGGGATCTGCGCAGCGCCACATTGCCAGTGCAGCCGCCGGTAATCCCCACATTTTAATCAGATAACCACCGGCAAGGTTTCCTGCCTGCGGATCGCCCGCTAAATAGCGCGCCACCTCACCACGAACGACTTCATGCCCCAATAACTGATATTGGCCCACCTCTAAGTAAAAAGGCGCATTCCAAATATGATGTAAGCCAAGGGGAATAAGTAACCGCTCTAATGCGCCATAAACGCCAAAGGCGATGGCGGGTTTTTGATAAACCGCCCAGTCGGATACGAGCTCAATCAATAAAGCTAAGGGTGGCCACACATGGGCGAGTACATAACCTAGGCTCATCGCTAGGGGAATAATAAGTAAAGATGCACTGCGACGTCCCTCGAAGAAAGAGAAAATCGCAGGCAAGCGAATATATTGACTCCAACGGACTGCGAGGCAAGTGATACCACCGAGCATCATGCCACCTGCAATTCCAGTATCTAAGGTATCCATTCCTAATAAAGGTTGGGTTGGAAGTCGATACAAATCGGCCAGTGCGGCTAACGTCGCCGTCATCACCCCATAACCAAACACTGCCGAAAAGGCGGCAATGCCTTGATCGCGACAAAAACCAATAGCGACAGCCACGGCAAATAACATCGGCATAATGGCGAAAATGAGTTTGCCCACCGCCAGCATCAGCACTGTCAGCTCTTCGGGCATAAAAGGAATCGGACTAACAGTTAAGCCGAGCATAACCCCAGCGGCGGGTAAAATGGCAATAGGAATAAGCAGCGCTTGGCTTAAGCGCTGGGCAAATTTAAACCACTGTAGATTGACGAAACTACCTAAGCGACGAGCTCGGTTTTGACGACTTGATTCCAGCGTTCTAGCCATTTTATCGCTTCAACCTCAGGTTCCATGGTTTCACAGGCATCAATTTCGAGTAATTCCACCAGCGGCTTAGCGCCAAGTTCACTCAAGAGTGCATCTACAGACTTACCTGCACCGCAGAAAGTCTCATAACTTGAATCACCTAGAGCTATCACACTGTATCTAAGCTCAGGTAAATAGGGTGCTAGATGTTTAAGATTATGATACCAAGACTGAATATCATCGGGTAAGTCCCCTTGTCCGGTCGTCGAAGTCACCACCACTAACAATTCATCCTGAGGAGGAATAAAGCTTGCTACCTCATTAGGTTGCCACAATGTGACATCATAACCTAAAACTTGCATTTCTTTCTCTAGGGTTTCAGCGGCAAATTGTGCACTACCATATACAGTGCCAAACACCAGATTCACGTTTTTCATGATACACTCCACATCGCGTTGCAAACCTTATTAGGCTGACCTTACTTTATTGTTCAGCGTATGAGCAAGCTAAGGCGCAAATTTTTTATAAATCAAGCCATTGAGCGTGAGAAAATATCTAATGCGACAGTCCACCCGCCAAAAACACCTCAAGCAGCACCACAAAACAACCCATATTCGACGTAAAAACTACTTCCACTCCGCCCAGCAAAATCTCATATTGCCACTTGCACTCACGTCTGGATTCTCAACCTTAGCCGTTATGATGCAAGAGCTGCGGCCACAAACAGCACAAACGCCACAACTCCTCGATTAAGCAATCCACCTCGTTTTAAATTCGATGACTTTAGTTTCAATAACAAAACAAAGTGAATGCTCTTAATTTTATTCACGCGGCTAAGTTGATATCACCATATCAAGCATTGGCCGCTTGCTGTTCACGCCTCTTGGGCGATGAATAACTCTGCTTGCTGACTCAAGGTCGCCTCATCCCAACCTAGCTCGGCAAACACAGTTTCCCACTCGGACTCAAGCTCGGTTTCTATGCTGAGCCGAGTTTGAGTTATTGGATGTGTAAAGGTGAGTTTTTTTGCGATAAGCCACAGGCGATTAATACTGAAATGCTCACGAAAAAATGCATTTTGCTTACCATCGCCATGGGTGGTATCACCGACGATGGGGTGGCGTAAATGTGCCATATGCCTTCTGAGCTGATGCTTACGCCCCGTTTTAGGACTCAAGCGTACCAGTGCGAATCGGCTAGTGGGATATCGGCCTGACTGATACGGAATTTCAGTATTGAGTAACGGCTCATACGCCGTCACAGCCTCCTGCGCGGCTTTGTTAGGATCGGCATTCTTATCGCCTAATTCATCCAACTCAACCTTAAGCGCATAATCTAAAACACCGCTCTCATGCATATTACCGCGCACTAAAGCCAGATATTGTTTTTCAACCGTATGGGAGGCAAATTGCTCACACAGAGCATTGGCCACTTCACTACTCTTGGCAAACAAGAGCACGCCGGATGTCGGCCTGTCGAGACGATGTACAGGAAACACATGACAGCCCACTAAGTCACGGGTCAGCTGCATGGCAAAAAATCGCTCCCGACGCGCTAAATAACTGCGGTGGACCAATAAGCCTGCGGGTTTATGAATTGCCACTAAATGCTCATCTTCATAAAGAATTTCAATCTCAGGCGCCTGCTCTTCTGAATCATCCTCTTGGGATACATTCACTGCATTTTCAGGCGTTTCAAGCCAGATATCATCTTGATTCATTTAACAACATATCCAATTCATTCAATAGGCTAATTAAAGTTTGGCGCGGTGGCATATCCAGCCAAACATGTTCAGCCATAGGGGCAATCGCAATTTGAGTCGGCAATGGCGCCCCCGTTTCGATTAAAGTCTGCATTCTAGGCAGCAAAATAAACTGCAGCCACTGCTCAAGGGGCATAAGATCACAGGCAAAAGGTGCTGTGCTTGCCATTGCAGCGGCAGAAGGCGCTTGCTCAGACCACAACTCGGCCGCTTGCAGCGCGTGGGTAATCTGAGCCAATTTAGCTTGGGTTTGACTGTATAACATAGCTTTCAGATCCATTCTCATGTTAGCCCTGTGTGATTCAAGAACTCCCCACAATTCACTGGCCGAATAGGTCGATTAAAGTGCCGCAATCATACCATCCAGACGCACTTCCCCCTATAATGGCGCCAATTTATTGAGCCTCTTTGATTGATATGGCAGCCAAATGACTGAAATTACAACTTTAAGCCAGTTTTTAACCACAGCCAAAACCCAGTTCCAAGTGTATGATCTTGGCCGTAGGGTGCAACATATTGATATGCTCGCATTTCACCAAATCGAATCTCTGTTAGCCCCTTATCCTTATCCCATTCAAGGGCATGCACAATTTGCTATCGTCTTTTGGGATGCGAGTCAGCAACACTTTATTTGGTTTCTAAAACTGGCGTTAGATGAGCAAGGATTACTGTCGCCTGCACCGCGCTCACAATTTATCGAAATGATATTAGCGGCATTAGGGCAAGATCCCACTCAGCCACTTAGTGATGAGCAGCAAGAACGACTCGCAAATAATCCGTTTAACTTCAAGCCAAGCCAGGAAAAACTGGCCGTATTTAACGCACTCGTTCGTAAACAACTTGGCCAACGCGCTTCATCACAATACGAGTTTGCCGTGCAATATCTGTCAGGCCAAGTAGCCCCATCACAGTGGCAACATATTGGAATGCAAGGCATAGCCGATGTGTGTGTACGCACAAAAGAATTTGATCATGAGCAGCACTTGGTATCGAGTTTTGATACAGCCGCCATCGAAGTGCAAATCGCCCTATGTCAATGTCTTGAACACTTACTGCTTAGCGACACACTCGCCGATAAGATTCTCGCGAAATTTCAAGACGCAGCGCCAGAGCACCAAGCCTATTTCCTTCGCGCTTTGGCTTCTAGCGCCAAACACAGCCAAAAAGCGTTTGCGCATCTACACGGCCAATCCTCTTTAGATACCAATGCCCTCATCAGCATTGCCGGACGTAACTGGTCGGTATTAAAACAAGATTCAAGTCGCAGTCTTTACTTAGAAGCTCTGGCACTGCAGCCCCAAGCCTTTTTTAATCAGGTCTTTGCTGATATTGTGGCTATTCCTAGTTTGCGCAATCAACTACTAGGCGAATTAAGAAATCCCAATCGAAGTGTTCAACTATCACAAGCCATAGGTGGTTTGTTTAAGGCAGCTAGCAAATGATGTCAGATTTACTGTTAATTATTGGCCTCGTCGTGATTGCCGCATTCTTTTGGCAACTACGCCAAATGGCAGAGTTGAGCCGTATTTTTGCCGAAAAAGAATGTTGGCGACAAAAAGTTCAACTGTTAGCCATTGCCATGGAAACTGCCCGCCCTAGCATTGGCGGCACGACGGGGATCTGCTGGAAGGCGAAATATTTATTTGAATTCAGCACCGACGGCATTAACCAATACCGTGGCCATATTTGGATGCAAGGCAAGAAAATTCAAAAGATTGAATGGCCTATCTTCCCTGAGCCTGAATGGCATGAAGCCCCAACGTCACAGGGTAAGTTTGGCGGGTGTGGTACGCAAAGTGGTTGCAACTCAGGCAAATGCCATTAAGCTTTTATCGACAATGTTGGCTCAAATAAAATGTGAGCCAACATAGAGAGCAAGACATCATTCTTTTTTATCGTAAATACGGCTAAAAAATAACTCACTGTAAAAGTTAAAAAAGAAAGGGCGCGGCCCTAAAGCCACGCCCTCCTATTCTCTGTTAAACTATCCCGCTATTTTTGTGCTCCCTGCACCATCCATGCGTCAATCTGCGTCCTGCTTCATCCCTGCTCAATCCTTGAGGTCCTTGTACTCATGTACTTCCCTATCTCTTGGTCATCCAGTTCCAAGCTTGCTCTTTCCTGAGCGGTTCCATCATCATCCATGAAACGGGTATTGCATCCATTCAATTTCAATTGCACTCCCTGTGCCATTGCCATCCTATGCAATGAGTCTATCAATCCTTGATAGTCTCCCTTCCTTGGCATTGGCTCTCTTTCATCCTGAAAGGCCTATATCCCTATCTTTCCTTAAGTCACATTCCTTAGTCACTGTTCGATCATCCTGATCGCCAACATCCTGTTGCCCGCAATTCCTCCTACAAGATGAATTCTACGCCAACCAACGAAAGTACTCATTGTGGATTATTTAAAATGTTAACGAAGATGGTGAGTTCAACTGACAAAAAATAGACTAACTTACTGATGTAAATGAAAATAATAACCAGCCCCAAGACATAACCACCCTTTAGACTTACAAATTACTTACATATTTGTAAGAGATCTCTTACACGGAGGATGGCAATTCGAATCAAAAGTAAGCAAGTACTAGATTTTCTCCCTTGACGACCTTGTGCATAAACCACTAGCTTCAAAGTTAAACAAGCATTCCGACGCATCACCGGCAAAGAGAACACAGAGAATAAATCATTTAGCAATAAGAGAAGTAAGACTGGTAAACATGTTTTACGGCAAGATGTCTTTAAGCAGCGTTAAGATAAAGTCTGTGTGAATAGCGTTATAGCTTGGCAAAGCCAGATTAATGCTGAAAATGAACCAAAGAAAAGGGCGCAACTAAAGTGCGCCCCATTTATCCTTTGTAAGCCGTCCTGCTCGATTTGTGCTCCCTGCACCATCCATGCGTCTGCTTGCGTCCTGCGTCGTCCCTGTAATCCCTTTTCGTCCCTGTGTGTCAAACTTACGTGAGATAACACTCAGTCCCTTGACCTGTAAATCCTTTCTACAGAGCCTGTCATTTCCTATGACGTATTCCTATTGCATCCTGCAAAATTTATTTTCCATAGATTAGTACAAGCTGTTCACCCTTATACTTTATCCTTATCTCGACACATCCTGTTTCGAGTTCATGCTTAATCCTTAAGCGTGTCCTGTATTCTTCCTGAAATTCATCATCCTGACGATACAAATCACTGTCCCTAATCATCCTTGAAAAGCAATCTTGCTTTTCCTTAGCCTATCCGAGGCGAATGACAGTTTTCCTACCGTCAGCGATTTCAACCTTGAAATCTTAATTCGTTGCTTCTTGCGTCCCTTTGGCCTGTTTCGCTTTCCTTGCTATCCATTTGCTTTGGCCATGAGTGAATTCTACGTTAACCCTAACGTTTTTGTTCGGCTCAAAGAACGGACTACAAAATTAATTACGGACCAACCAAAGAAAAATAAATACAACCCAATGATTCTATTTAAAATTAAATACTGCAGGACAAAAAACAATCAAAAAGAAAACATTATGTCCTACAACGTTTGTAAGCGATCTCTCACACGGGCATGGGCATCTCACTCGGGCAATTTTTTTAACGTTTAAAAAAGCGGCGGATCATCTGAGCAAACATCACCCAATCTGCCATCAAACTGTAAAAGGGATACTGAAATGTCGCGGGTCGATTCTTCTCAAATACGAAGTGTCCCACCCACGCAAAACCGTAGCCAACAATAGGAATAAACCAACATAGCCACCAGGCTTGTGAAACCAAGGCAATGCCAATCAGCAGCAGAACTAAACAACTGCCAACAAAGTGTAATTGCCGACAAGTCGGGTGCTGGTGTTGGGATAAATAGAAAGGATAAAAATCGGCGAAACGTTTATAAGAGTTAGTCATCTTGTTGAACCGAATAGAATAAAAGCTGGCCATGGACACTGCCAATACTCAGCTCGCCTATGGATACAAAGTCATGCTGAGTAAACAGTTGCAAGTGGTTCTCCTGAGCGATAAACACACCAATGCCATCCAAATCAGGCTGCTCATCACACCAACTCACCACAGCTTGCACTAACTTATGTCCAAGTCCTTTGTGCTGTTCATTTGGTGCAAGAGCAATAAACTGCAAAATACCGCAGTGCTTACTGGGTAAAAGTTCAATAATACTGGACTCTTTGTTCATTAGTGCTTGAGTCGATTGCCAACCTGTACCTAACAACATCTTTAAGCGCCAATGCCAATAACGCCCTTCCCCTAAAGGCACTTCTTGAGTAACTACACAGGCTAACCCAAAGAGTCTTTCATGGTCGAATAAACCAATGAGGGCTTGTTTTTGTTGCCATAACGTATTGAGTTCTTCCCTAATTGCGGCGCGCAATTTTTGCTCATAAGCGGCTTTGTCTGAGGTAAAGAGTGAATCGACAAAAAAAGGATCATCATGGTAAGCGTTATAGAGAATAGAAGCGGCAATGCGTAAGTCTTCCGCTGTCAAATAGACTGCACGGCAGTCCTCCAGAATTTCATTGTCCATCGTTAGCATTCCTTGACTTAGCTCACACTTTTTATGCGTAACTGTTAATCTACCAAGGAAACTAAAAAGTGCAAATTTTAATCATAGATTGCATTTTTCAATCAGGCGCTTACTCTAAACGAAGGCACTATACTGAAAAGGAAATAATGATGGATACAACTCCAGTAGACTTAAGCCACTTGTTTGAGCAACTCGGTTTAGACAGTAGCGAAGAGGCCATAGCGCAGTTTATTGCAACCCATGATATCGACCATCACATCCATTTAAGCCAAGCGCCCTTTTGGACCCCTGCCCAAAAGAGCTTTATCATTGAAGGTTTAGAAGCCGATGCCCTCTGGACTGAGCCCATTGAGCAATTAGACACTCAGCTACGTAAACGATAAGACTCGTTGGTTCAGATTTTACCGTAAGCCGTTTCACCCCAACCCACTAAGGCATTGTTGCTCAGCACGATAGGCGTGCATTCATCCTTAGTGGTTTTTCCATCGCCATTATTACGCTGGGTACGATAAAACAACACTAAGACTTCTTTATTGGCTTCACCTTGTTGAGCACTTTGTTGAATATAGGCTTCACTAAAATCAGCGGTGCCCATTAAGATCATCACTTGGTCTTTAGGCATGCCTAAGCTCAGTTTGGTTAAGTTAGTGCGATTTTTATCCTGCACTTTCTCCCAAGATTCGCTGCTATCCCAGCCCGATTCTCCA
Source organism: Shewanella sp. SM32 (assembly GCF_025654235.1). Lineage (NCBI taxonomy): Bacteria > Pseudomonadati > Pseudomonadota > Gammaproteobacteria > Alteromonadales > Shewanellaceae > Shewanella > Shewanella sp. SM32. Next base: position 93,339 of record NZ_JAKKRO010000003.1, read on the forward strand.
TCACCGACATTGACCACGCAGCCGCTAAGACCTAAGCTTGCGAGCCCTAAAAAAGTGATGGCGATAAGTTTGTTATTCAATTTATGGTTCATCATGTGACATCCTGTGTAATTATTATTGAAGCTTAAAAAATGGTATTTCGGCTGGACAATAAGCAAAATAAATGCCACAAGACAACACATTGTTTTTAAATGAAAAAAATAATTATTATTTTAAAATTGGTTTAAACAATTCAACAAATTAAGGAATTTTGCTAATTATGAGTCCCCTTGACCAAGTATTAGCGGCCGCACGTTCGCTCGAAGCCTGCGGTAAAGTACCGAGCCTTGCCTTAATTAAAACCCGTTTAGGTAGTAGCCTACCTTTACCTATATTGATCCAAGGCTTACAGCAATTTAAATCTATGCCTAAGGCGGATCGCGAGCGTTTAGCTGAGTTGCAAACTATCAGCCCTACAATTGACACTCCCGCAACTAACGATACCTTAACCCTTGCAGTGCTCGCCGAGCGCCTGCAGATACAACAGGCGTATTTTGAACGTCATGCTGAGCAGCAAAAAACAGAAATAATGCAATTAAAAAACGAACTGCTTGAACTTAAACAACGCATCAACTTATTAGAAATCCAAGGAAAAACAGCTTAATGTTTGTTACTGAACTGCGCTTCGAATGCTTCGCCGACACCACGATATCTGCCGCCGAGAAGGCCATTAATCAGCTCCTTGAAGCCTATCGAGCTAATGGCCAAATCTTAGGACGAGAATTTGCGGTCGCCTTTAATGACGGTGAGTTTAGAGTGCGTTTATTGATGCCAGAGAAAAGCAGTTTAGCGCACAAATATCACAGCCCTTGGGTCAAAAAAGCCTTAGTAGAATTAACCGACGCTAAACTACTCGCGCCGCGGGAAAAGTTTATTGGTCAGGATATCAATTCTGAAGTAAGTAATACCGAAACACCCAGCTGGCAACTGCTATACACCAGTTTTGTGCATATGTGCTCGCCCCTACGCAGCGGCGACAATTTATTGCCCATTCCCCTGTACCGTATACCCGCAACCTTTAATGGCGATCATAAACGTATTATCCGTTGGCAGAGCGAATGGCAAGCCTGCGACGAGCTGCAAATGGCAGCGGCCACTAAGGCAGAATTTGCCGCGCTAGAGGAATTATCGAGTCCTGACAGTGATTTATTTCGCAGAGGTTGGGATTTGCGCGGTCGTATCGAATATCTCACTCAGATCCCGACCTATTACTACTTATATCGCGTTGGCGGCCAAGATTTAGCCACAGAAAAAACGCGACCTTGCCCACGTTGTGGCAGTCATGATTGGAAACTCGATGAACCTTTATTGGATATGTTCCATTTTCGCTGCGAGCCTTGCCGCATAGTGTCGAATCTGTCTTGGGATCATCAATAACATCTGTTTATCCCCTTGCAAAACTCAACCTAAGATAAGCCACGCTTAGGTTGAGTTAATACTTAGGTTGAGAATAAAAATGTCGATCACAGAAGTTAACGTTTACCGAAAAGGTTTTGCCACATACGTTTAAAACTGGCGAAAATACCAGGATGTTCTAATGCGGGCATAGGTAGTTCTTCATGTTTAACGGGTGGTGCTATCCGTGGCGATAATGCTTCGATAAACGCAGTCAAACTCGAGGACAATTGCTCAGATTGCACTTCACCAGGGATTTCAATCCATACGCTACCATCACTGTTATTGATGGTGAGCATTTTATCTCCCTCATCTAACAGACCGATAAACCAAGTCGGTGACTGCTTCAGTTTTTTCTTCATCATCAGATGACCAATCAAGTTTTGTTGCAGGCAGTTAAAATCGTCATCATTCCAGACTTGCAGTAACTCCCCAGTGCCCCACTTAGAGTCAAATAATACTGGGGCGGAGAAATAATGACCGTAAAAATCATTGATCTCTGGCCATAAAGTTAACTCCAGTGCATGCTCTACATTGGCGAAACTGCCTTCAACTTTGCGTTTCACTGGCTGCCAAGAAACGGCCTGTTCAAGATCCGGTTGAAATTCGCCTTGAATACACACAGAAGGCTCACCCTGTGGGTAATAACGCGGTAGTTCACCTAAACTCGTTAAGTAAGCTTGATGATAGTTTTGCAAAAATTTATCGAGTGCGGGCAGACAAGACACTTAAGCACAATCCAATTTCAGGTATAATGTGCGCCTATTTTGACATGGAAACAGTATTGATGACACAGAATCACGATCCCTATAGTGATGCGCAAGCGCTTGTTGGCCTGACTTTAGGTAAAGCCACCGACTACCAAGCCGAGTATGATGCGTCGCTGCTGCAAGGGGTTCCACGCTCACTAAACCGTAATGCTATTGCACTCACTGGGACGTTACCGTTTCATGGTGCCGATATCTGGACGGGTTATGAGCTGTCTTGGTTAAATGCCAAAGGTAAGCCTATGGTGGCCATAGCTGAATTTCATTTAAGCTATGAAAGCCTGAATCTGATTGAGTCGAAATCGTTCAAACTGTATCTCAATAGCTTTAATCAAACCAAGTTTGATAGCCTAGATTCACTGCAAAAAACCTTAGTGCAAGACTTAAGTCAGTGTGCTCAAGGTGATGTTAGCGTTAAGATTATCGAGCCCAAAAGCTTTGGTATTCAGCGTATTATTGAGTTGCCTGGCACTTGTATTGACGATCTCGATATTGAAGTCAGCGATTATAGTTTTAATCCTGATTACTTAGTTAACAGTACAGACGATAAGCAAACGGTCGCGGAAACGCTTAATTCAAACCTGCTGAAATCCAACTGTTTGATCACTTCGCAACCCGATTGGGGCAGCGTGATGATCCGTTATCAAGGCCCTAAAATCGATCGCGAGAAACTGCTGCGCTATTTGATTTCTTTCCGCCAACATAACGAATTCCACGAGCAATGTGTCGAGCGAATTTTCGTCGATTTAAAACGTTTCTGTCATTGCACTAAATTGACGGTTTACGCCCGCTACACGCGTCGCGGTGGTTTAGATATCAACCCTTATCGCAGTGACTTCGAGCAACCTGGTGAAAGCCACAGACTCGCAAGACAGTAATGACCTTCCTAGGCGATTAGATTAACAATCTGAGATAGAAAATAAGGTTTAAAAACTGCAACAAAGCTCTGAATCGCTAGCCCTAGCTGCTCGCTAGATTCAGAGCTTTTTTATTCACAGTGTTTGCACTCGCATTGAGCAATAAACGCCGTAGCCATTGGTGGCTCGGGTTTTGGGTATATTTACTGCTCCACACCATATACAAATCAATTGGCCGAGTTTTCAGGGGCATAGGTAAAATCTGTAAGCCGAACATCTCAGCGTACTGACTGGCGTACCGCAAAGGCGCTATGCCTATCGCCTCACTTTTGCCGACAGTTGCAAACATACTCAATAAAGATGATTGCTCACTGTACATTTTGCGCCTTGGTAACACGCCTTCGGTAAACAAATCCCCTGCAGTCAAATTAAAACGCCGCATATTTAAAAAGACGTGTTTCTCCTCAAAATACTGCCCATGGGTGATAGCACCTTGAATACGAGGATGCTGCCGACTGGCGATACAAACTAAATTTTCGGTAAAGAGCAATTTGCTCGAGAGCAAACTTTGCTGCGCGGGCTTAATGTCTATGGCAACGGCGACCCGCTCAAGCAAAATATCGCGATATAGCTCATCCTCCTGCGGCGGTGACTCGCGGAAAATGACTTCAATATCCGCATTCTGTAACAAAGCCTGCACGCCTGATTGCAGCGCTTCGATAACCGACTCATTAGCATATACATAAAAACGCCGCTGGCTCGAGGTGGGATCAAAATGCTCAAACCCCAACAATACGGTTTCAATATCCGCCATGGGCTGCTCAAATTTACGGTACATCTCCCGTGCCACCGCCGTTGGCTCAATTCCCCGTCCAACTCGATTAAACAGCGACTCCCCGACCCAAGCCCTGAACCGACTTATCGCATTACTCACGGAAGACTGAGTTAAATCTAACTCCTGTGCCGCTTGGGTGAATGAACGAGTACGGTAAACCACCATAAACACGCGTAATAAATTTAAATCTAATGGCTTTCGTGTCGGCATAAGGGAGTGCACTCATTCACTATATGAATATTACAACCCAAGCTAACTCGAGTTATCTAAATACACAAGCTGGCTATACTCAAACCATCAACGACACTATCCCACTTTTTGGTAGGTAAAATAATGCAAAAATCTTTGATGACAATGAGTATTATCGCCAGCTTCTCTTTAAGCGCCGTGGCTGCTGAACACGAGCATGAACATATCAGCCTGCACTATCAGGGAAAGCCTGCCACCGAGCAAACCATTGCGGTAAACAAAGCCTCAGCAGCAAGCCTTAATTTTGCCGATAAAAAAGCCTTTGAAGAGTTTTCTAAAAATCTTATTGCTGAACTAGATGAACCAACAGCAGCCATTTTACGTGCCGATTTCAGCTTTATTGGCGACAAAACCCCAGACACAGTAAACCCTTCACTTTATCGCCAAGCCCAGTTGAATATGGTGTCTAACGGCTTATACAAGGTCACAGATGGCATTTATCAAGTGCGTGGCACAGACTTATCGAACTTAACCCTTATCCGCGGTAAAACGGGTTGGATCCTTTATGACGTGCTGCTGACCAAAGAAGCGGCAAAATTATCCCTCGAATTTGCGCTAAAACACTTGCCAGAGGGCAATAACTTACCCGTAGTCGCAATGATTTATTCCCACAGTCATGGAGATCATTTTGGCGGCTCCCGCGCCATCAAAGACATGTTCCCAAACGTCAAAGTCTATGGTTCCAATAACATCACCAAAGAAATTGTCGACGAAAACGTGCTTGCCGGTAATGCCATGAGCCGCCGCGCCGCCTATCAATACGGCGCAACATTAGAGCGAAACGATCAAGGCATTGTCGATGCCGCACTTGCTAAGGGATTATCCAAAGGCGAAGTGACCTACGTTAAACCCGATGTCACCTTAAATGCCAAAGACAAGTGGGAAACACTCACCATTGATGGTATCGACATGGTGTTTATGGATGCCTCAGGCACAGAAGCCGCCTCGGAAATGGCCACCTATATTCCCTCAATGAAAGCATTGTGGACCGCAGAGCTCACCTTCCACGGCATGCACAACATTTATACCTTACGCGGGGCAAAAGTTCGAGATGCGATAAAATGGTCTAAGGATATCAACGAATTACTGACTCATTTTGGTAATGATGCACAGGTTATATTCACTGCCCACTCAGCCCCCGTATTTGGCAATACTGATATAAACCAATACTTAAGAATGCAAAGGGATAACTATGGCCTAGTGCATAATCAAACCCTGCGTTTAGCCAATAATGGCGTGGGTATTCAAGATATTGGCGATGCGATTCAAACCACTATCCCTAAGGCTGTGCGCGATACTTGGTACACCAATGGTTACCATGGCACCTACAGCCATAATGCCAAAGCCGTGTACAACATGTACCTTGGCTATTTCGATATGAATCCCGCCAACTTAAACCCACTACCGACAAAAGATGAAGCGACGAAATTTGTGGAGTATATGGGCGGTGCCAAAGCCGTAGTGAAACACGCCAAAGCCGACTATGCCCAAGGCGAGTACCGTTTTGTGGCCACCGCACTCAATAAAGTCGTGATGGCAGAACCTAATAACAAAGAGGCAAGACAATTACTTGCCGATACCTATGAGCAACTGGGTTATCAAGCCGAAGGGGCTGGCTGGCGCAACATTTACCTCACTGGCGCCCAAGAGTTACGCGTAGGCATTCAACCCGGCGCGCCTAAATCGGCCTCTGCAGATATTTTAGGAGAAATGGACATATCGACCCTATTTGACTTCCTCGCCGTAAAAGTCGATAGCCTCAAAGCTGCTGAACTTGGGCTAATCAGGCTTAATGTGATTAACCCCGACACCCAAGAAACGCTCTATGTTGAACTAAGTAACGGTAATTTAAGCAATATTAAGGTTGATAAACCGATGGAGGCCGATGCCAATCTTTATATTGATAAACGCTATATTACGGGGATTTTACTCGGAAAAGTCACACTTAAAGAGTTACTGGCTAAGGGTACTGCCAAGTTAGAAGGTGATAAAGATGCCTTCGGTAAGATAGCGTCGACCTTAGTAAAGTTCGATGAAAGCTTTGAAATCGTCCCACTACCAAGCACGAAATAACCAAATCAACGCCCTGAACCTTCAGGGCGTTTTTATGGAAAAATCACACTAGCACTAACCATTCTGACACTTGGCGAGTCGTGTTCTGTAAGCAAGAGTGAAGTACGGATAGCCATTTGCACGACATGTTCTCTCGTGCAATCTTTAAAGGCCAGATTAAAGTAAGAAAATTAATTCGCAGACTCTGGCGTTGGGACTGAAGTTTTGCACTCAAGCAATAACTGCTGAAAATGCGCGCCTAAGTCTTGCTGGGCAAATTGCTCGCTCGCGGTCACCATTTGCTTAAGGCTTTGTAAGGCTTGATCTAAACCTTGTTGCTCGATAAGACTTTTAGCATAAGCCGCCGCATCGGCGCCCTTTTGTAACAAGCTCGCGACCTGATCAAAACTGATGTCTTGCTCCATTACTTTCTGTAAGTCACCCAGCAGTTCTGCCACCTTAGCAGACTCCACCAGCGAGCCTTCAACATTGACTAACTTACCCAGCGGATCTTGGCTGAGTTTTTCAGCCACACAGGCCGAAACTGTGCCTGCTGCCGCGCTTTGAGCCACAACATCTAAGCCATTGGCACGAATTTGCTCAACCACTTGCTGCAACTGTGGATCTTGGGCTAACCAAGCCTGCTCCAATTGCTGCTTTTCATCGCCACCAAAATAACCACAACCAGATAGCAACACCATCATAGTGGCAGGTATTAGGCACTTAATCCGTTTCATTGTTAAACCTCATTTATTTCATTCAAATTCAAAATATTATGGGCGTGACTATACCCAGCAATGTTTAACTGAAGATGAATAAGACAAGTTAACCATAATCGGCAAGTAAGGCTTCTATGTTGCTCAGTTGCGCCGTTAGCATTATGGAAATCTCGGTGTTACCAGCATGCCCTAAGCTCACGGCAAAACGGTATTCCTCGGTCAAACGCCCAAAATAGGTTTGCCAATACAATGAACTTGCATCAATGGTTTGCAGCGGGATATTAGGATAGACACTCAGCAAAGGCGCCACACCATAGAACGGCATCAACGCTGCATCTTGGCATCTAAGCTCAACCGATCCAGCCACCAATTGATCGAATGGCTTAAGATCAAAGCCGAAGGATTTAAGCGACTGCGCTAAACCTAGGCCAGTCGCCTTGATATAAGACTCCTTTAACGCCCATAAATCGAAAAAGCGCTGCCGCTGACTCGCTTCATCGACAAGGGTCAACAAAGCCGCAGTTTCTTGGGCGGAAAAATAATGATTTAGGATTGGATAGATATCCGTCTTCGGCCGCGATCTTTCAATATCGACCCCAAATAAACCAGACTCAACACCATGAAACTGAGTCACACCAATCAATAACCAATCGCCGCTATGGCTTAGGTTAAACTCAAGCCCCGTTTGCTGTTGCAATTTTGCCGTTAAACTCGGCTTACCCTTAGCGCCATATTCAAAACACCACTCGTGTGGCGATAAATCAGCATAGCGAGATAACACGGCCCGCAACGCTGCCCTGACCTGTAATCCCTTCATTTGCGCCTTGGGATCGCGATAACGCGCGACCTTAGCGAGTTCATCATCACTTAACCAAGACTGAGCGAGTGATGTTTGCGGCAATGAAATATCGCTCAGAGGAATAAAAAATAGATCCACATTCACGCCGTTTTTGCTAGATGTTCTGGAGTCGGTCATTTGAGGGCCTTGCAGGACAAAGCCTTGCGGCTGATGGTTATCATTGTCTGGCTTTTGGGAGAGCACTTAGCAACATTCTTATCTCGGTATTGTCTAGGTTCATCGTTATCTGAGTTCATTATGCATCTTAAATAGTTTCAACTAAGCCCTATTTCAATTCTTAGCCACACTCTAATAAGAGCAATTCTTAGCAGCTCTCTAATTAGAGCAATTCTTAGAACGACCCTGAACGCCATCCTAAGCGCCAATTTTTGCTGCAATTGCACCAAGGTTTTGCGCCCAAATTAACAGGTTTAGCCGCACAGTCTCATTCATGACGAAAGGGACGTAAGCCAATATTGGGCTATTTTACCCCGCTAACCCAAAAAAGCGGCCTTTATCGATCCTAAAAATTTAATTCTTCCACTATCAAAGTATTAAAAAAACCAAGCGGTCAGCGAAAACCCAACATAACGCACAGAAAATACCATTACTCAACGAAAGCCAATAAATTCCAGTCCCAGATGATTGTATCGACCCGAAACCTCAGGTAATCTGCATCCCCATTAAGTGACACAGATGATAAGCACAGGTTTTACGATGAGTGTCACTATGTTCTTCAAGAGTGCCACAGCTGACTCAGCCAAAATGGCTTCTCAGTCCCAATAGATTATGTCGGATGATAATTATTATTAATGGCAGCTCGCGACTCTCAATCTAAAGCGCCGTCTTACGCCCCCAAGAGCACGACTCAAGCGGCGAAAAAAGACAGCGCACCTCGGCATCGCAACGCCACCACCACGCCTGAAATGCGACTCTTTATCCAGCAATCGAATCTGAGCGTCAGCCAGCTGGCAAAAATTTTAAATATTACCGAGGCAACGGTGCGTAAATGGCGGAAGCGTGAGTCCATTAGTAACAGTTCGAACACGCCCCATCATCTCAATACCACGCTCACGCCGATGGAAGAATATGTGGTGGTGGGATTACGCTATCAACTCAAACTCACCTTAGATAGATTACTTCAGGTTACCCAAACCTTTATTAATCCCAATGTGTCGCGCTCCGGCCTTGCCCGTTGCTTAAAGCGCTACGGCATATCGCGGCTCGATGAATTTGAAGCACCGCAAGTCCCCGAACGCTATTTTAATCAATTGCCTGTGACGCAAGGCAGCGATATCCAAACCTATACGGTCAATCCAGAAACCTTGGCTAAGGCGCTCGCATTGCCGAGTACCGACGGCAATACTGTGGTGCAAGTGGTCTCACTCACCATACCGCCGCAGCTCACTGAGCAAGCTCCAAGCTCAGTACTATTAGGCGTAGACACAGCAAGTGATTGGATTTACCTCGATATTTATCAAGACAGTAATACCCAAGCGACCAATAGATATATCGCCTATGTCCTCAGACATGGGCCGTTTCATTTACGAAAGTTGCTTGTTCGCAACTATCACACCTTCTTAGCCCGTTTTCCCGGTGCCCATGGCACGCCAAAGACAAACGCGGCTGAATCCCAAAACAAGGTCACCGTATCCAGGTCGACCCGTGGAGACTCTTTATGAGCCATACCCCTTCTGTACCTAATTCTGCGACTGAGTCAAAAAAAGATAAACGACTCAACAAACGTTTAAAAGATATGCCCGTTGCCATCGTCGGCATGGCCAGCATCTTCGCTAACTCGCGTTATTTAAATAATTTTTGGGATTTGATCAGCGAAAAAATCGATGCCATTACTGACATCCCAGACACCCATTGGCGCGCCGAAGATTACTACGATGCCGACAAAAGCAAAGCCGATAAAAGCTACTGTAAACGCGGTGGTTTTTTACCAGAAGTCGACTTCAATCCTATGGAATTCGGTCTGCCGCCCAATATTCTTGAGCTGACAGATACCTCGCAACTGCTGTCGCTGATTGTCGCCAAAGAAGTGCTTGCCGATGCTAATCTGCCCGCCGATTACGACCGTGACCGTATCGGCATCACCCTAGGCGTGGGTGGTGGTCAAAAAATCAGTCAGAGCTTGAACTCGCGCCTGCAATATCCAGTGCTTAAAAAAGTATTCAAAAGCAGCGGCCTGAGCGATGAAGACAGCGAAATGCTGATCAAAAAGTTCCAAGACCAATATATCCACTGGGAAGAAAACTCTTTCCCAGGGTCCTTAGGCAACGTGATTGCAGGCCGTATCGCCAACCGTTTTGATTTTGGCGGCATGAACTGTGTGGTCGATGCTGCCTGTGCGGGCTCGCTTGCCGCTATGCGTATGGCGCTAACTGAACTGACCGAAGGTCGCAGCGACATGATGATCACTGGTGGTGTCTGTACCGATAACTCGCCGTCCATGTACATGAGCTTCTCAAAAACGCCAGCCTTCACCACCAATGAAACCATTCAACCCTTTGATATCGATTCAAAAGGCATGATGATCGGCGAAGGTATTGGCATGGTCGCACTTAAGCGCCTTGAAGATGCCGAGCGCGATGGCGACCGAATTTATGCGGTCATCAAAGGCGTTGGCGCCTCATCTGACGGTAAGTTTAAGAGTATTTATGCGCCGCGCCCTGAAGGCCAAGCTAAAGCATTGGAGCGCGCTTACGACGATGCAGGTTTTGCACCGCACAGCATTGGTTTGGTTGAAGCCCACGGCACTGGTACTGCCGCAGGTGATGTGGCCGAATTCAATGGCTTAAAATCGGTATTTGCCCAAGGCAACGACACCAATCAGCATATCGCGTTAGGTTCAGTGAAATCCCAAGTGGGCCACACTAAATCAACCGCAGGTACTGCAGGGGTGATCAAAGCCGCGCTAGCGCTACACCACAAGGTATTGCCTGCGACCATTAACGTTAGCAAGCCTAATCCAAAACTGAATATCGAAAGCTCACCATTCTATTTAAATACCGAAACTCGCCCATGGTTCCAGCGCGCCGATGCAACGCCGCGCCGTGCAGGTGTAAGCTCCTTTGGTTTTGGCGGTACGAACTTCCATCTTGTATTAGAAGAATACAAACCTGAGCACAGCCGTGACGAGCAATATCGTCAGCGCAGTGTGCCGCAGACGCTATTATTTGCCGCAGCCAATAAAGCCGCGCTGCTTAGCGAGTTAAAAGCTGCGCTGAGCCAAAGCGTGAACACAAGCGCAAACGCGAATAAGAGCAGCGCTGCGAACCTAAACGCTATCGCTCAGCAATATCCGCTGCGCGCGCTGGCAAGCACAGATGCCCGTTTAGGTTTTGTGGCTAAGGATATCGCACAGCTGCAAGCTCAGTTAAATCAAGCCATCTCTCATCTAGAAAGCAGTGCGCATTTAGAAAGCGGGCACCTAGAAACCAGTGCAAGCGAGGCGTGGCAATTACCGTCTGGGATCAGCTACCGCTCCCATGCCTTGGTCGCTAAAAATGAATCAAAGAAAGTAGCTGCCCTGTTTGCTGGTCAAGGTTCACAGTACCTGAACATGGGCCGCGAACTCGCCTGCCATTTCCCAGAAATGCGCCAACAAGTGACGGCCAGCGATAAGGTATTTGCTCGCCACGGCCAAACGCCGTTATCGAACATCCTTTACCCTATTCCGGCATTCGATGCAGATGCAGTTAAAGCCCAAGAAGCGGCGCTGACCAATACCATGTTCGCCCAAAGCGCCATAGGCGCGGTTTCAATGGCGCAATATTCGCTATTAACGCAAGCGGGTTTTGCACCCGATATGGTGGCGGGTCATAGCTTTGGTGAATTGTCAGCCCTTTGCGCGGCAGGCGTGATTTCCAATGAAGATTACGTCGAACTGGCCTTCGCCCGTGGGCATGCCATGGCGCAAGTGCCGAGCGATACTGGGACTCAAGTTGATTTAGGAACCATGTTCGCGATTATTCTTAAGCAAAAGAATGATATCGATGCGATCAATAGCTGTTTAGCCCAGTTTGATGGCGTTAAAATTGCCAACTACAACGCGCCGACGCAATTAGTCATCGCAGGTGGCACAGAGCAAACTCAGCTGGCCGCGAAAGCCATTAGTGAACTGGGCTTTAAAGCGATTGCCCTGCCTGTCTCAGGCGCGTTCCATACCCCATTGGTTGGACACGCACAAAAGCCATTTGCCAAAGCCATTGATAAAGCTAAATTCAGCGCGCCTTCAGTCGCACTTTATGCCAACGGTACGGGTCAATTGCACCCAAGCGATGGCAAAGCGATTAAAGCAGAATTCAAGCAACATATGCTGCAATCGATTCGCTTTAGCGAACAACTGCAGGCCATGTATGACGCTGGCGCCCGTGTGTTTGTTGAGTTTGGCCCTAAAAACATACTGCAAAAGTTAGTTGAAAATACCTTAGGTGAACACTTAAATGAGCTTTGCCTTGTCAGCATGAACCCGAATCCTAAGGGCGACAGTGACAGTCAATTACGCTTAGCCGCAGTACAACTCGCGGTAGCCGGTGTGGCGTTAACTGAGGTTGACCCCTATCAAGCCGTCACGTCACAAGAAATTGCCGAACGTGAAGCGCCATCAGCGATGAACATCAAACTCACTGCCACTAACCATATTAGTGCTGCAACCAAAGCTAAGATGGCTAAATCCCTCGCCACAGGCAGCGTGACTAGCCAAGTGCAATATGTGGATCGCATCGTTGAAACGGTTGTCGAAAAAGAAGTCGAAAAAATCGTTGAGAAAGAAGTCATCGTCGAAAAAGTTGTTGAAAAAATAATAGAAGTGGAAGCGAATCAAGTGGCAACTGTTGAAATGAAACAAACATCCCCAAGCGTGACGCAAGGCTTAAACAATCACCAGCAACAAGCGACGGCGCAATTGAATCCAAGTACGGCAAGCGTCAGCGGCGATGCGTTAACGGCATTTTTCAGCGCACAATCTCAAGCGGCGCAGTTGCATCAACAGTTTTTAGCTATCCCACAGCAATACGGCGATACTTTCACGACACTGATGACAGAACAAGCCAAGATGGCAAGCCTTGGCATTGCAATCCCTGAAAGCCTGCAACGCTCGATGGAAATGTTCCACCAGCATCAAGCACAAACCCTGCAAAGCCACGCCGAATTTATGCAACTGCAAAGCAGTGGCAGCCAAGCGGCCTTGGCCATGTTAAACAATGCGCCGATTAACTTTACTCCAGCAGTTGCAAGTCAGCCACGAGCAACTGCGCCGGCTCCTGTTGCTCCAGCGCCTGTGGCTGCAACTGTGCACAATGCCGCTCCTACACCAGTAGCGACTCAAGTTGTTGCGACGAGCCCCGCTGTTAGCACACCTGTTGCGACTGTTGTGCAAACGGCTCCCGTTGCTTATGCACCAGCTGTGACAGTACAAGTTGCGCCTGCCGCTCCTGCATTAGTCATGCCTGCTGTAGTGATGCCAGAAGTGACACCTGCGGCACCAGCAACGAGCGGCTTAAGTGCAACGTTAGTGCAACAAACCATGATGGCTGTGGTGGCCGATAAAACAGGCTATCCCACTGAAATGCTGGAACTTGGCATGGATATGGAAGCCGATTTAGGTATCGATTCGATTAAGCGCGTTGAAATCTTAGGCACAGTGCAAGATGAGCTACCAGGCTTACCTGAACTCAGCCCAGAAGATTTGGCCGAGTGTCGCACCTTGGGTGAAATCGTTAGCTATATGAATAGCAAATTACCTGCAGCGGGAGCTATTGCTTCGACAGCTGCGCCAGTTGCGCAAACCATTGCAGCTCCTGCATCTAACGGCTTAAGTGCTGCTCTTGTTCAACAAACCATGATGGCTGTGGTGGCCGACAAGACAGGCTACCCCACTGAAATGCTGGAACTCAGCATGGATATGGAAGCCGATCTAGGTATCGACTCCATCAAGCGCGTTGAAATCTTAGGTACAGTGCAAGACGAACTGCCCAGCTTACCTGAACTCAGCCCAGAAGATCTGGCCGAGTGTCGTACCTTAGGTGAAATCGTTGACTACATGAACTCTAAACTGCCAGCGGCTGGCCAAGTTGTAGTTTCTACAACAACGCCAACAACTCCTGCAGCCAGCGGTTTAAGTGCTGCGTTAGTGCTGCAAACTATGATGACTGTGGTAGCCGACAAGACAGGCTACCCCACTGAAATGCTGGAACTCAGCATGGATATGGAAGCCGATCTCGGTATCGATTCAATTAAGCGCGTTGAAATCCTAGGCACAGTGCAAGACGAACTGCCAGGTTTACCTGAGCTCAGCCCAGAAGATTTGGCCGAGTGCCGTACTTTGGGTGAAATCGTTAACTACATGCAAAGTAAGCTTACACAAAATGACAAGCTGCCTGCAGCGGGCGCAGTTATCGTAGCAACTCATGTGACAACTGCCGCGCATGCCGCCAGCGGTTTAAGCGCTGCGTTAGTGCAACAAACCATGATGGCTGTGGTGGCCGACAAGACAGGCTATCCCACTGAAATGCTGGAACTGAGCATGGATATGGAAGCTGATCTAGGTATCGATTCTATCAAGCGCGTTGAAATCTTAGGCACAGTGCAAGACGAACTGCCGGGCTTACCTGAGCTGAATCCTGAAGATCTGGCCGAGTGTCGCACCTTAGGTGAAATCGTTGACTACATGAACAGCAAACTACCTGCGGTTGGCTCGGTTTCAGCTACAACAGCAGCGCAAGTCACTGTTACCGCTACAACAAATAACGGCTTAAGTGCTGCACTTGTCCAACAAACCATGATGTCAGTAGTGGCCGACAAGACTGGCTACCCCACTGAAATGCTGGAACTCAGCATGGATATGGAAGCCGATTTAGGCATAGATTCCATCAAGCGCGTTGAAATTTTAGGCACAGTGCAAGACGAGCTACCGGGCTTGCCTGAACTCAATCCTGAAGATCTGGCCGAGTGCCGCACCTTAGGTGAAATCGTTAGCTATATGCAAGGTAAGCTAGGACAGAATACTGCGGTAAATGTGGTAAACGTCGCTGTCGCAGCTGAACCTACTATCGATTTACCGCCACACAGTGAGGTGGTGCTAAAAAAGTTGCCAGCGGCGGCTGAGCTAGCGCAACTATCGCCACAGCAATCGTCAAAGCAATCAGCGCAACAAGGTCTGCCACGCGTTTTTGCTAAAGATGCCTGCATTATCATTAGCGATGATGGTCACAATGCTGGCGTACTTGCCGAAAAATTGCATGCTCAAGGTCTAACTGTTGTGGTTGTACGCTCGCCAGAAAGCCTTGTAGCCAGTGCATCACCGCTCAATAGCCACATTGCCAGCTTCACATTGGCGGCGATTGACGATGCCAGCATTGGTGCAGTAATTAATGAGATCAAAAGCTTAGGTACGGTTGCAGGCTTTATTCATCTGCAACCACAACATAAAACCTCAGCAGATACTAAAGGTTTAGTGTTGTCCAGTGCCGCCAAAGCGTCGGTCGAACAAGCCTTCTTGTTCGCCAAGCACTTACAACCGCTTTTAACAACAGCAGCAACCGCCAATACTGGCAGTAGCTTTATCAGCGTCAGTCGTATCGACGGTGGTTTTGGCTATCTTAACCACAGCCAAATTGCCCGCAGCGAGTTAAACCAAGCGGCATTGGCAGGTCTGACTAAAACCTTGAGTCACGAGTGGCCAAGCGTGCATTGCCGCGCCTTAGATATCGCGCCAGCACTTGATGCCAAGCAACTGGCCAATGCAGTGATCGCTGAGCTATTTGCAACCGATAAGCTATTGGAAGTCGGTGTTAGCCAAGACGCAGCCCAAGCACTTGAGCGCGTAACCTTAGTTGCTGGCAAGGCTGATACCCGCCACAGCGCGGCAAACTTGACGAGTGCAGATAAAATACTGGTGACCGGTGGCGCAAAAGGCGTGACCTTTGAATGTGCGCTAAGTTTAGCCAAACGCAGCAAGGCGCACTTTATCCTTGCTGGCAGAAGCAGCCAACAAGCCATTCCCGCTTGGGCACAGGGTAAGAATAACAGTGAACTTAAAGCCGCAGCTATTGCCCACATTCAAAGCTTGGGCGAGAAACCCACGCCAAAACAAGTGGATGCCTTAGTATGGCCAGTTCAAAGCAGCCTAGAAATTGCAGCAGCACTGCAAGCCTTTACCGCTGTGGGCGCGAGCGCCGAGTACTTAAGTCTCGATGTTAACAATCCAGATGCGATCGCCAGCACGATAGTGCCGATCACCGAGTTGTCGCCTATTACTGGCATCATCCATGGTGCGGGCGTACTCGCCGATAAACACATCCAAGACAAAACCTTAGATGAGTTGGCACGGGTTTATGGCACTAAGGTCACAGGCATTAGCAATCTGCTAGCCGCACTGGATTTAGATAAAGTAAAACTGATTGCCCTATTCTCTTCGGCGGCGGGTTTTTACGGCAATACTGGCCAAAGCGATTACGCCATGTCCAACGACATACTCAACAAAGCCGCACTGCAACTGGCGCAGCAACTGCCAAATGCCAAAGTGATGAGCTTCGATTGGGGTCCGTGGGACGGCGGCATGGTGAATCCTGCGCTGAAAAAGATGTTTATCGATCGCGGTGTTTATGTGATCCCGCTAAAGGCAGGCGCTGAGTTATTTGCTAGCCAATTACTGAGCAACACAGGCGCACAATTGCTGGTCGGTACTGATATGCAAGGCACAGTTCCAAGTGACGAGCAAGCAACTCAAGGTAGCAATCTAAAAAAGCCTGAAGCGGATCTGACCACTGACGCGTCGGATCCGCATGCTTTGGCATCAACACTTGCTGCAATCGCTTTCACGCGACCGCTAACACTGCAGCGCGCACTGGACCCTAAGGCAATGATCTTTATTGAAGATCACTGCATTAACGGTAATCCCGTATTACCGACTGTGTGCGCGATTCAGTGGATGCGTGAAGCCGCCTTTGATGTGCTCAAGCAACCAGTCAAAGTGCAAAGCTACAAGCTGTTGAAGGGCATTATTTTCGACACTGCCGTGTTACAAAATGGAGTGTTAGAAAGTGCAGCCCCCATCACGCTGGAACTTGAACTTGTACCGATTGCGTTAACGGATAAAGCAACGGAAGACACAGACGAGTGCATGAGTAGACAATTCAGTGCCTTAATCAGCTTTGAAGGTCGTCCGCAATATCAAGCTATCCTAGTCGTTGATGATGCTGTTGATGACGCGGCTAACGATTACTTAGCCACTAACAGCAAAGCAACCGCCTTTGACGCGCAAAGCTTGGCGGGACTTTCTGTCATCACAACTGCGGGCAGCCTTTACAGCGACGGCACACTTTTCCACGGCCCAAGACTGCAAGGTATTGAGTCGGTGGTGAAGTTTGACGATGCGAGCTTAATCGCCAAGGTGAGCCTACCCCATGTTGCGTTAGCAGACTGCGGGGATTTTGTGCCTAATCTCACGCCTAAAGGCTCACAAGCCTTTG
The DNA here is from genome assembly GCF_025654235.1 of Shewanella sp. SM32. Classification (NCBI taxonomy): domain Bacteria; kingdom Pseudomonadati; phylum Pseudomonadota; class Gammaproteobacteria; order Alteromonadales; family Shewanellaceae; genus Shewanella; species Shewanella sp. SM32. Next base: position 110,572 of record NZ_JAKKRO010000003.1, read on the forward strand.
CGGAAGATTTGTTGCTACAGGCGATGCTGGTGTGGGCGAGACTCAAATATGGCGCGGCAAGTTTGCCATCAAGCATTGGTGAGTTTATCTCCCATGCGCCGTTTGCCTTTGGCGATAAAGGGTATCTAGTGCTCGAGGTGGTAAAACACTCAGGCCGTGCCCTTGAAGCCAATATTGCTCTGTATCATCAAGATGGCCGCTTAAGCTGCGAGATGAACAACGCCAAAGTCACCATCAGCAAAAACCTTAACGGTGCATTCTTAGCTAATAAAGTTGCTAATAAAGCCATTGAAAGCGTGGAGGCAAAAGTCGAGTGAATTTAGCCCACACTTTAGTAACTATACATAGCGGCCAAACTGAAACGTCGATAGCAGACACGGCTATGACTGAAAAGCTTGCCAAGCCACTGCGTATTGCAGTATTGCTTGGCGACGCGGTCAATCTTGACTCTCACTCAGCCCAAGTATTAGAGACGTTTGCGGAACGTGAAAGAGTTCAAATTTGCGCTTTAGATGCTGCCCCATCTACAACACAAGAGCCGACAGCTCATGAACCAAAAGTGCATGAACCGTCAGTGTATGAGCAAAGCTCGCTCACTGCCTTGTTAGGCCAAGCAACAACAGCCATTGAGCAAGGCAAGCTCGTTGAACTTAAATTCAATGATGGCAATCTGCCCCAGCCTTTGACTCAGTCCCTGTATTTGCTTGATGGTTTACGCGCCGCCAAACTGCGTCTTCACGCCCACGCGTTTATTGCTGGCTTTGCCGCTGGTAATGAGGCAATAGGTGTTGCTAATGCAGCGGCGGTTGCTAATGCTGCATTAGCGGCGGCAAAGCGTAATCCAGCACAAACCGTTCAGCATCAGCTTATCGCCAACACGCTCAACGAAGCATTTGTTGCGCTGCGCCAAGGTGTAACCGCCCTCGCCGCACGAACACAAGCGCCGCTTAAAGGCACTACTGATATAAAACAGACAAACGACACCAATCATCAAACTGGCTATTGGTTTAGCGACCAACATCAAGCGCGGGTTTTATGTCTAAATCTTGTAGCAAAGAATCTAGCGGCAACAAGATCAAACCCAGCAGATACCTTGCTGGATTCAGGCCAAGATATTTGCCAAAGCCTAGTACTGACCCAAGGCACACAAGTTATCGCGCCCAAAGCTCTTGTTGATGAAAACCGGCTGTTTGTGCCGATAAGTGGTGACAATATTGATTCACTCATCGCGCAAGTATTGCAACTAGTTAACACACTGGAAAATAGCGTAGGCTTTCACGCTGACTTTCGCGCTGAGCAACTCAAAGCTTGGTTTGAACGCTATGATGCCAACGCACCACTGGCATTAGTCTTGATGGCCGCATCGATTGACGACCTCAAACTTGAAGCTAAGGCCATGCTTACGGCGCTTGAAAATGATGCAGTACGTCATCATGGTCAACACTTTAAGACGCCAGCGGGTAGCTGTTTCACCGCTAAGCCGCTAGGGGATGCGGGGCTGACCTTTGTATATCCCGGCGTTGGCACTGTTTACGCCAATATGTTCAATAACTTGCATGAGTATTTCCCCGCGCTGTATCACCAACTGGAGCGTGAAGGCGATTTAAGCGCCATGCTGCAATCACCGCAGATTTATGCAGCAGATGTAAAAACCGCAGCAAGCATGAGCTTAAGCCAACAAGCGATTAGTGGCGTGGGTGCCAGTTACCTATTCACTAAACTGTTAACCCAAGTCTTTAATATTAAGCCAAAAATGGCGCTCGGTTACTCAATGGGCGAAGCAGCCATGTGGGCCAGCCTAGATGTGTGGCAAACACCCCATGCTATGATCAACACCACCGAAAATAGCGATATTTTCAACCATGCCATTTCTGGCGAGCTAACCGCAGTGCGCCGAGCATGGCAGCTTAAGGATAATGAATCCATAGTGTGGAACAGCTTTGTGGTGCGCACCGACAGCAATGAAATCAAGGCTTTATTGCCAGAGTTCCCTCGCGCTTACTTAGCCATCATTCAAGGTGATACCTGCGTCATTGCAGGTTGCGAAACAAGCTGCAAAGCCCTGCTTGCAAAGTTAGGTAAGCGTGGGATTGCCGCCAATCGCGTCACGGCAATGCATACCGCACCTGCCATGTTAGTCCATGGGCAAGTACAAGATTTCTATACGCAAGCGCTAAAACCCGAGGCACTGAAACCTGAGGCATTAAAACCTAAGGCGCTGGAAGCGGCAGCACATGGCTCGCCTATTCGCTTTATCAGCGCAGCGCAAACTGCGCCAGTCACCGTGGATAGTCACAGCATTGGCCGCGCGATTGCCGATACCTTTTGTTCGCCACTCGACTTTAGTGCGCTCATTCAAAATGCCACTGAGCAAGGCGCAAGGCTATTTGTCGAAGTGGGCGCCGATAGGCAAACCAGCACACTCATAGATAAAATCAGCCATGCCCATGCAAGCCAAAGCACCGAGAACGCAACTACAGTCGCCATAGCCTGCAATGCCAAGGGTGCCGACGCGATTACCAGCTTACTCAAGTGTTTAGCTCAGCTGATAAGCCACAGAGTGCCGCTGTCGCTCATGCAGCCATTAAGTGCTAACGCAGCCCCTTTATCATCAGCAGTATCACCAAAAGGAGAACCCCTGTGAGTTCTCAGCATTCCCCTACTATTGATAAAACTACCGTGCCTACCATTGCGTCAAACCGCGCATCAAAAAGCGCATCAAAAATTGCGATTGTCGGTCTCGCGACTCAGTATCCTGACGCCGATAATCCACAAACCTTCTGGCAAAATCTGTTGGATAAAAAAGACTCTCGCACCCAAATCAGTCGCGAAAAGCTCAATGCCAATCCCGCCGATTACCAAGGTGTTCAGGGGCAATCTGACCGTTTTTACTGTGATAAAGGCGGCTATATCCAACACTTTGAGTTTGATGCCAAGGGTTATCAACTGCCTGAGTCCGCCTTTGACGGATTAGATGAAAGCTTTTTATGGGCACTCGATTGCAGTCGCAAAGCCCTTCAAGACGCAGGGATTGCACCAAGCGATGCCGTACTGGCGCGCACAGGTATTGTAATGGGAACCTTGTCGTTCCCCACCGCCCGCTCCAACGAACTGTTTTTGCCTCTGTATCATCAAACTGTTGAAAAGGCGCTGCAAAACAAACTTAACCAAAGCGCATTTCAGCTGGCTGACTTTGGCAACTCAGTTAACGATCTCAATGCCAATAGCCAAGCCTTAAACGTCGCCAATGGCGCCGTTGCTCACACAGCCTCAAAGCTAGTCAGCGATGCACTCGGTTTGGGTGGCACCCAGTTGAGTCTGGACGCCGCCTGCGCCAGCTCGGTTTATGCACTCAAACTCGCCTGCGATTACCTAACAACTGGCAAGGCCGATATGATGCTTGCGGGCGCAGTATCGGGCGCCGATCCCTTTTTTATCAACATGGGATTCTCAATTTTCCACGCCTACCCAGATCACGGTATTTCAGCGCCCTTTGATAGCAATAGCAAGGGCTTATTCGCTGGAGAAGGCGCTGGGGTGTTAGTCTTAAAACGCTTAGAAGATGCCGAGCGCGATGGCGACAACATCTATGCCGTCGTCAGCGGCATTGGTTTGTCGAACGACGGTAAAGGCCAGTTTGTATTAAGCCCCAACAGCAAGGGCCAAGTGCAAGCCTTCGAGCGCGCCTATAGTGCGGCAAACACACTGCCCGCCAATATCGAAGTGATTGAATGCCATGCCACAGGCACGCCGCTGGGGGATAAGGTCGAACTCGCTTCGATGGAACGCTTTTTTGAGGACAAACTCGCGGGCTCTGCGGTGCCGCTGATCGGTTCGGCAAAATCCAACTTAGGCCATTTACTCACAGCCGCGGGCATGCCGGGGATCATGAAGATGATTTTTGCCATGCGCTCGGGTCGACTGCCGCCAAGTATTAACTTATCAGCGCCGATATCTTCGCCTAAGGGCTTGTTTAGCGCTAAAAATCTGCCAACAGAGTTGCATGCTTGGCCAGATAAAGCCGGCAATGACCGCCGCCACGCGGGTGTTTCTGTGTTTGGTTTTGGCGGCTGTAACGCGCATTTATTGCTGGAATCCTATGCTGCCAATACAAACAAAAAGAGTGAACAACCGGCTGCTACTGTAAGTTATCAGCACACACCATTAAATATCATTGGCTTAGCATCACACTTCGGGCCTTTATCCTCCATAAATGCACTGGATAAAACGATAAGCGCGAAGCAAGATACTTTTATCCCGCTACCCGCTAAACGTTGGAAAGGCTTAGATAAACATCCTGAGATCTTAGCTAACTTTGGCTTGCCTTCTGTCCCGCAAGGCGCCTATATCGACCAGTTCGATTTTGACTTCCTGCGCTTTAAAGTGCCGCCCAATGAGGATGATCGCCTGATCTCCCAGCAACTGCTGCTGATCAAAGTGGCCGATGAAGCGATCCGTGATGCCAACTTAAAACCCGGTGGCAAGGTTGCTGTATTAGTAGCGATGGAAACCGAACTGGAATTACACCAGTTCCGTGGCCGCGTAAATCTGCACACTCAACTGGCAGACAGTCTTAAAAAACAAGGGATAACACTCACACAAGCCGAGTATCTCGCCCTTGAAAAGATCGCCATGGACAGTGTGCTCGATGCCGCCAAACTGAACCAATACACCAGTTTTATTGGCAACATCATGGCGTCACGTATCGCATCCCTTTGGGACTTTAACGGCCCTGCCTTTACCATTTCGGCGGCGGAGCAATCGGTCGCCCGCTGTATCGATGTGGCCGAAAATCTGTTGTCCCAAGAATCCTTAGATGCCGTAGTGATCGCCGCCGTCGATTTAAGTGGCAGTTTAGAGCAAGTGATCCTTAAAAACGCCGTATCGCCAGTAGCATTTACTGCCACTGACACAGGCTGGAAAGTCGGTGAAGGTGCTGGCGCGTTAGTGCTCACAACAGCGCAATCAAGTGCAGCCCAGCCAAGTAATGCCGCTGACAATGCTAATGCCAATAGCAGCTATGGCGACAGTTATGGTCACATCAGCGGCCAAGTATTTGGCGCGATTTGTGACATACAAGGTAATAGCAACACTGCGCGTATTTGCGATGACTTGCTAACCCAAGCCAAGGTGAATAGCAGCCAGATTAACTTGATTGAAACCAGTATTGCGGTTGAGCAACTTGCCGATTCAGAGCTGGTACTCAATACCCTGTTGCCGAGTGTGAACCAGCGCAGCCAAGCTGCTGATACCCTAGGCCACAACTTTGCCGCTGCGGGTATGGCGAGTATTTTGAGCGCGCTGCTTCAGCTTAAAAATCATGGGCAATTAAAAAACCAAGTACAGCAACAAGCTAATCAAGTGCAGCACGCGCTCGTAGCGACGTTTAGCCAAGGTAAATGCTCGCAGTTACTGCTCAGCCAAAGTGCCACGCAAGCGCACAGTTTGCAGCAAAGGCTTGAACAAGACTTAACGCTTTCAGAGCAAAAACACTTAATAAAACAAGTAACGCTCGGTGGCCGCGATATCTATCAGCATATTCTGGATACGCCGTTGGCGGACCTTGATGCTATACAACAAAAAGCCCGAGCCATGACAGCACTGCCAGCGCGCAGCCAACGCAAACATTTGGCCCAAATAGCTAGCAAAGACACGAATAGCTTTGCAACAAGCAGCCCAACCACGGCTCAACAAAAAGAGACATTAAGCAGCATGCCAATTAATGCCCTAAGCACGCCCAATAAAAACGCCGCTCAAGCAGAGCTAAAAGACACGGCATTTTTAAGCAATCAGCAACTCGCCCGTGAAGCCCATTTAGCCTTTTTACAAAGCCGTGCTGAAGGCTTGAAACTGGCCGATGCCTTGATGAAAGCCCAGCTTGCCAGCGAGTTAGCCGTCAATGGCCAAGCTGCGCCAGTACAACAGCAAGCCATTGTTCAGGCATCTGCGACAGCGGTTCTTCCACATCCTGCGCTTTATCCAAACCATGCAAAAGTGCCTCTGTACACGCCGCCAACACCGATAAGCAAGCCTTGTATTTGGGATTATGCGGATTTAGTCGAGTACGCCGAAGGCGATATCGCTAACGTCTTTGGCCAAGATTACGCCATTATCGACAGCTATTCGCGCCGTGTACGTCTGCCAACCACAGACTATTTACTGGTATCTCGGGTAACGAAATTAAACGCCCAGATGAACCAATATCAGCCTTGCACTATGACCACAGAATACGACATTCCTGTGGACGCGCCGTATTTGGTCGATGGTCAAATTCCGTGGGCCGTGGCCGTTGAATCGGGTCAATGCGACTTAATGCTGATCAGCTACTTAGGTATCGACTTTGAAAATAAAGGCGAGCGCGTTTATCGTCTGCTCGATTGCACCCTGACCTTCCTTGGCGACTTACCGCGCGGTGGCGACACCCTGCGCTACGACATTTCCATCAATCACTTTGCCCGCAATGGCGATACCTTGTTGTTCTTCTTCTCCTACGAATGTTTCGTGGGCGACAAGCTGATCCTGAAAATGGATGGCGGCTGTGCCGGCTTCTTCACCGATAAAGAACTGGCCGACGGCAAAGGCGTTATTCACACCGAAGCCGAAATCAAAGCGCGCAACCTTGCCTTGAACAATCCGAATAAGCCGCGCTTTAATCCGTTACTGAACTGCGCGCAAAACCAATTTGATTACAGCCAAATCCATAAACTGCTCGGCGCGGATATCGGTGGCTGTTTTGGCGGTGCACACGCGGCGCATCAAGCCCAATATGGGTTGCAGCCCTCTTTATGTTTTGCATCTGAAAAATTCCTGATGATTGAACAGGTCAGTAATCTTGAGGTGCATGGCGGCGCGTGGGGCTTAGGTTCAGTTCAAGGCCATAAGCAGCTCGAAGCCGATCATTGGTATTTCCCATGTCATTTCAAGGGCGACCAAGTGATGGCGGGCTCGTTAATGGCCGAAGGCTGTGGTCAATTACTGCAATTCTTTATGCTGCACATTGGAATGCACCTCGATGTTAAAGATGGTCGTTTCCAACCGCTCGAAAACGCATCACAAAAAGTGCGCTGTCGCGGTCAAGTCTTGCCGCAATCTGGCCTGCTCACCTATCGTATGGAAATCACTGAAATCGGTATGAGCCCGCGCCCGTATGCTAAGGCGAATATCGATATTCTGCTCAATGGCAAAGTGGTCGTGGATTTCCAAAACCTTGGGGTGATGATCAAAGAAGAAGCCGAATGCACCCGCTACCTCGCGGATAATGCCAACAGCACAGCTAACAATACGACTAGAAATGTAGCTAAAAATGCTGTTTCGGCTGCGCCGCTTGTTTCGACAACACCAACATCCTTAGCGGCGCCGCTAATGGCGCAGCTGCCTGATTTAACTGCGCCAACCAATAAAGGCGTAGTGCCGCTTAAGCATGTGAGCGCACCAGTCGCGCCTGCGGATTCAAAGTATGCTAACCGCGTGCCCGATACCCTACCGTTCACGCCGTACCACATGTTCGAATTTGCCACTGGCGACATCGAAAACTGCTTCGGCCCCGATTTCAGTATCTATCGCGGCCTAATTCCACCGCGCACGCCTTGCGGTGATTTGCAGCTCACGACTCGCGTCATTGCGATTGACGGCAAACGCGGCGAGCTGAAAAAGCCCTCTTCGTGTATCGCTGAATACGAAGTGCCAGCAAACGCTTGGTATTATGATAAAAACAGCCATCACGCCGTTATGCCCTATTCTGTGCTGATGGAAATATCACTGCAGCCAAACGGCTTTATCTCGGGCTATATGGGCACTACCTTGGGCTTCCCCGGCCAAGAGCTGTTTTTCCGTAACTTAGACGGCAACGGTAAGCTACTGCGCCATGTGGATTTACGTGGCAAAACCATAGTGAACGACTCACGTTTGTTATCGACTGTGATTGCTGGCAGCAACATCATTCAGAATTTCAGTTTTGAATTAAGCTGCGATGGCGAGCCTTTCTACCAAGGTAAAGCGGTATTTGGTTACTTCAAGGGCGATGCGCTGAAAAACCAGTTAGGCATAGACAACGGCAAGACCACTCAGCCTTGGCATGTGCAAAATGGCATAGCAGCCGATAGCCAAATCAATCTGTTAGATAAACAACATCGCAGCTTTAACGCACCAAAAGGTCAACCACATTACCGTTTAGCGGGCGGTCAACTTAACTTTATCGACAAGGCTGAAATCGTGAAAGCCGGCGGTAAGGCGGGCCTTGGCTATTTATACGCCGAGCGCACGATTGACCCGAGTGATTGGTTCTTCCAATTCCATTTCCATCAAGATCCTGTGATGCCAGGCTCCTTAGGGGTTGAAGCCATTATCGAGCTGATGCAAACCTATGCGATTGACCAAGACCTTGGCGCGGGCTTTAACAATCCTAAATTTGGGCAGATTTTATCGGATATCAAATGGAAATATCGCGGCCAAATTAACCCATTAAACAAGCAGATGTCACTGGATGTGCACATTACCAGCGTGACAGACGACAATGGCAAACGCATCATTATGGGCGATGCCAACTTGAGTAAAGATGGCCTGCGAATTTATGAAGTTAAAGATATCGCCATCTGTATTGAAGAAGCCTAGTGAGTTTACGCTCTTAGAAAGACGCTAATCTCGAATAACAAATAACGAATAACAAATAATTGCGCTGCCTTGGCTATACACATCGCACAGGGCGGCACAAATAACATGAGAACACCTATGACTAGCCATACTCTAGATCAATTCAATAGCAATAACGAAAAACTCAGCCCTTGGCCGTGGCAAGTCAACGATGCCGCGCTGAGCTTTGATATCGACGCATTAGGCAAAAAACTCAAAGATTTAAGCCAAGCCTGTTACTTAGTGAATCACAGTGAAAAAGGCTTAGGCATAGCGCAAACAGCCGAAGTCACCACAAGCGACAGCCAAGCGCCACTGGGCTCACACCCTGTCAGCGCCTTTGCCCCTGCCCTTGGCACCCAAAGTTTAGGCGACAGTAATTTTCGCCGCGTACACGGGGTTAAATACGCTTACTACGCTGGCGCCATGGCCAACGGTATTGCCTCGGAAGAACTGGTTATCGCGCTAGGTCAAGCGGGCATTTTGTGTTCGTTTGGCGCGGCGGGGTTAATTCCATCCCGCGTTGAAGCGGCCATTACCCGCATTCAAGCGGCGCTTCCCAATGGTCCTTATGCTTTTAACTTAATTCACAGCCCAAGCGAGCCCGCATTAGAGCGCGGCAGCGTTGAGTTGTTTTTAAAACATAAAGTGCGCACGGTCGAAGCCTCGGCATTTTTAGGTTTAACGCCGCAAATCGTCTATTACCGCGCGGCGGGTTTGAGCCGCGACGAACATGGCGAGATAGTCATTGGCAACAAAGTCATAGCCAAAATCAGCCGCACCGAAGTCGCGACTAAGTTTATGGAGCCGGCGCCGGCCAAAATCCTCCAGCAATTAGTGAGTGACGGCCTTATCAGCCAAGACCAAATGGCGATGGCATTACTGGTGCCCATGGCAGACGACATCACAGCCGAAGCCGACTCCGGCGGCCATACCGACAATCGTCCATTAGTCACGCTATTACCGACGATTTTGGCGCTTAAAGATGAAATCCAAGCTAAGTATCAATACAAAACGCCTATCCGCGTAGGTGCTGGCGGCGGCGTCGGCACACCCGATGCAGCATTAGCCACCTTCAACATGGGCGCGGCCTTTATCGTCACAGGTTCAATCAACCAAGCCTGCGTCGAAGCGGGCGCGAGTGAACACACTCGTAAGTTACTCGCCACCACAGAAATGGCCGATGTAACTATGGCGCCTGCCGCCGATATGTTCGAAATGGGCGTGAAATTACAAGTGGTTAAGCGCGGCACTCTGTTCCCGATGCGCGCCAATAAGCTGTATGAGATCTACACCCGTTACGATTCGATTGATGCCATCCCTGCGGACGAGCGTAAAAAGCTCGAAGAGCAAGTGTTCCGTTCATCACTCGATGATATTTGGGCGGGCACTGTCGCCCACTTTAACGAGCGCGATCCTAAGCAAATCGAGCGTGCACTAGATAACCCAAAACGTAAGATGGCGCTGATTTTCCGCTGGTATTTGGGTCTGTCTAGCCGCTGGTCAAACACAGGCGAAATCGGCCGCGAAATGGATTACCAAATTTGGGCAGGCCCAGCGCTCGGCGCATTTAATGCTTGGGCGAAAGGCAGTTATTTAGATGACTATAAGGCCCGTAATGCGGTGGATTTAGCCAAACATTTAATGGTGGGCGCAGCATATCAATCCCGCATTAACTTGCTGTTATCCCAAGGCGCGAGCATTCCAGTTAGCCTGCAGCGCTGGAAACCGCTAAATCGTTTTTAAACGTATTTAGCTCCTATCATCTTGTATTATAAGATCATAATATCTTCAAGCCGACACAAACTCACAGTGTCGGCTTTTATTTGTCTTTACTTATGAACGACATCAGCTCACAGTCTTTGATTCAACGTATTAGGCTGAAACTCTTACCGAAGCTTAGGTAAAAATTGCCTACCCCTCTTTTAATTCACTCACACCATTTTAAATAAAATGATTTAAATTATATTTAAAATCAATTAACTACTTAAAATTTTTAAAGTTGGCATTAAGATCGCAATCAAGTAAGAGCCATTAGCCGTTACCTTACAAGTGACACAAACGGTCATGAGAAGGATTAATACAAGGGCAGGAGGTTATTATGCTAGGTTGGACATTAGTATTTCTAGTTGTTGCCGTGATTGCCGGGTTGTTAGGATTTGCTGGGATTGCTGGCGCAGCGGCGGGAATAGCGAAAATCATTTTCTTCATATTTATTGTGTTATTAGTGATTTCTCTGCTGATCAATACCCTTAAGGGTAAATCACCGCGACTATAATTTTTTTAGAAAAGGAGATAGATATGAAACCATTTACCCTGATGACAAGTGCAGCATTCGCATTATTACTCGCCCTAGGTTTAACGGCCTGTAGTGATAACAAAGCCGAAGACGCGGGCGAAAAAATCGATGAAGTAATGACTGATACAGGTAACGCCATCGAAGATGCCTGTGAAGAAGTCAAAGAAGGTGTTAAAGCTAAAGATACTAAGTGCTAAACAAACCTGACTTTAGGATGGCAATAGACTCGTCTACTGCCACCCTTTTAGTTTAGACTCGCTCATTTCTGCATCTCTCATCTCGACATCTATCCATTCAAGTGCAACGATTTTAACCAAGAACAATGGCATTGGAGGGCTTGCATGCTAACGAAGATCCACATCAAATATTTGTACACTGCAGGTGCAGTATTGTTAGCCTATTTTGCAGTAACAGACACTTCTCCCCTGCTCACTTTCATTTGTGCATGGACAAGTCTGTCACTGTTTTTAGTCGGTTCAGCCTATTGGTTTAATCTCGCCAGTATTTTTAGAAAACGCCAAGATGGCACTATCCCTTGGTATATTCGTTGGGGTTTTATTCCCTTTTTATTAGGCAGTCGACTCTATAACCACTGGGCCAGAAAATACGATTCAGTACCGCCCATGCAGAGGATTGATGAACATCTGTATCTCGGCTGTAGACTCTTTTCCGCAGATCTGGAAACGATTAAAGCCAATAAGATCACTGCCATTCTGGATGTCACCGCTGAATTTGATGGCTTAGATTGGTCGCAATTTGAAGATCATATCGAGTATTTAAATATTCCCATCCTCGACCATAGCGTACCGACCAGCGCCCAACTCAATCAAGCCGTTAACTGGCTGCACCGCCAAGTGCGCGCCAATAAACAGGTACTCATCCACTGTGCTATGGGTCGTGGCCGCTCAGTGCTGGTACTCGCCGCTTATTTGGTTTGTAAAGATAAACAACAGCACTTCGCCGAAGTACTGCAGCAGATAAAGCAAATTCGCAAAACCGCTGGCTTAAACAAATGGCAATTACGCGCGCTCGATCGCATGCTCAGTCAAGGGAAAATTAACATCCACAAAGTGGCGTGGATTATCGCCAACCCAGTCTCTGGTGGCGGGAAATGGCAAGAATACAGCGAGCAAATCAAAGATGAACTCAAAGCCTATTTTGACCTGACTTTAAAACTCACAACAGCAGACGAAACTGCAAATATCTTCGCCGAGCAAGCCCGTAATGCAGGCGCTGATATCATTATCGCCTGTGGTGGCGATGGTACTGTGACTGAAGTGGCCTCTCAAATCGTTGATACGGATATCGTCTTAGGCATCATTCCTCTTGGCACAACTAATGCCCTCAGCCATGCCCTCTTTGGTTTAGGCAGTAAGCTTATTCCTATCTCTCAGGCGCTGGATAATATTATTCAAGGGCATTGCCAAGCCATTGATACCGCGCGTTGTAATGAGGCGTTAGTGTTGTTGCTTGTGGGCATAGGGTTTGAGCAACAAATGATTGAATCCGCAAACCGTGAGCGTAAAAATGCCCTCGGCCAGTTTGCCTACCTCGATGGCTTATGGCGCGCAGTGAATGCCGATATCACTTTAACCATCCAGCTCAGCTTAGATGATGCAAAACCCACAACATTGACGACCCATAGCCTAATCGTTGCCAATGCCGCACCGTTTACCAGCGTGTTGGCGCAGGGCGATGGCGAACCAAACATGACCGACGGTTTGCTCGACATTACTTGGTTGGATGCTGGCGATGAACCCAAAGAGCAGTTGCTTAGCCTCGCTGAATTAGCGATTGCAGGATGGGTAAAAGAAGGCAATAAAAATGTGCGAGATCAACAAGCGAGTGCAAGTAAAGTCCATCATGCCCATGCTAAAAAGGTCACCATCAGCAGCCAGCCTAAGTGTAAATATGTGATTGATGGTGAAGTATTTGAGCCAGCGGATCTCACTATTGAAGTCCAGCCAGCATCTCTTAAAGTGTTTGTTCCTTATCAGGAAACCACAGAGCAAGATGAGTGATCGTTGTGGAGGACATCCAGCCTAACTTTTTAGGCTGGATGACTGGGCATTTATAGAACGAACAAAAAATATAAAATATTCAACAAAATAAATATAACCAGCAGAACCAGTACCCGCATGAAATTAAATTCACTACCTTTGGGAAGTGATTTTTGAGTGGTGTTACTAAAATCCTGAAATTTACAGTCTATTGCCTGCGCACATTGCTGTAGAACTTGTTGTAATTCCTTTCTATCAGTACTGTCACCCAATATCAATTGAGCACCGTTGGGCTGGTGCAATTCTAAATAAGCCAGATAATGTTGGACAGTATCTTCCGCTTGGCGATTGCGGCTGTTCTGATGCCAGCGGGTGATTTGCAGCTGATAAAGTTGCACTGCTTTGATGTCCGAAAAGGCATAGGAACGCCACCGCCACAATCCCATATACCTCCCATTGAATAAACCTTTACCGAGCCACAATTGCTGTTGCTCAGCATCTAACCAACACTGTTGCTGAACAAACGCAGTCGGTAACACGGGTAACAATAGAAACAGTGTTACCCAGCCGAGAACGAGCTGTAGTATCGGATCGGGTTGTAAATAGGTTGCTCTGGCGCAGAGTAAACCAAGCAGTAATAACCCAGCAGCAAACAGCCATAATAGAGGTCGGTACTGAGTACTCAGAGTTTGAATATAAAATGCATTTTTAGAAGGTTGATTGAGTTTCACTGAACTTGTTCCTTGTTCCTTGTTCCTTGTTCCAAAAATTATCTCACCATTCAATATTGACCTGTGCCAGTAACAATAAGAGGCATTGATAGTTTGCACAATCAACACCTAACTCATTTCTAGACGCTTTCGAGTTAAACCAAAGACTCACATCAACGTAAATACCAGTTGCGATATAACTCATACTGCAAATATAAGCTGCAACTTTGCAGTTGCAGCTAAGGTGTTATTGACCCGCAGCAGTATCCTCACCGGTCCAGAGTCGCATGATGCGATAAGGCGGTTTGGCTGTTTCGGCTTTTCCATTAAAGGCTTTTGCTTTATGCAATTGATTCACTGAAATATATAACCAGCCTGTTTCACCAAATTGCACACTATCTGGAAAATCCAGTAGTGGAGAACTGACCGCTGTTGTTAGTGTGCCTTTGTTATCTAGCATGGAAATGGCATTGTGGTTCAAATTGGTAAAGTAATGATTACCTTGTTTGGACGTTGCTGCGCCATCTGATACAGGCTTGGCTCCGACTAATTTTACCGTGGCGATAATTTTATCATTATTGCCTGTTTGTAAAGCTGCAGTCGATAACTGATACCAGTGAGTGCCATTCATTGCACCATAATAGAGTGTACTTCCGTCGGCAGATAAACTGATTGGATTGACCGCTACACTGGCGACTTTGCCATTAAACAATGTTGTTTTGTTATCTATGTTCATTACTGCATCCGTTTCGGCCTGCAGCGAGCTATGACCTGAAAAACGTATTGTATGACCATCGTCGATACGCACCGCTAAGAGGCCAGGGTTGGCGATATCAGCTAAATAAATCCAGCCTTTTTGAGAGTCGACAACCAAATCCTGCATAAAGCTGCCTTTAGGCGCGAGAGCTTGTGGTAGGACGATTTGTTTATATAGACTGCCGTCCTTAATGTTGAATCCCCAAATCCTTGTTTGGCCTAATTCTAACCCCATATCTGCGGTCCAGAGGTGTCCAGCCTTGTCCTGAGCAATACCTAATAAGGTATCAAATTGAGCAGTATTGGCTGTCGATGTTTTTTGCAAATCCATTGAAGGCCAAGCTTTATAAGCGTTGGTCTCACGATTAACTTCAATCAATTGCAAACCTGATGGTGTATCAAATGGATGTACTGTGGCAAAAATCCGACCTTGTGCAGTGACGCTGACATTGCCAGGTCGTATTGGCAATTCAGCGACTGTTTCAAGACTTCCTACTGCTGGGGTGGCGTTTACAAAACTACTGGCTGTCAAAGAAAGCCATAATGCTGTTGTTAATAAGTGTTTCATATTCTATCTCCGCTTTTTCTGTTTAAGGGCTGTAGAATAGGAGTTATTATTTACAAAAAAAAGAGTATAAAACTTAGCTCTGTTTCAATATTAATTTGATAATTAATGTTTATTCAGCAGTCGTTTCACCGGTCTCGACTTGCTGCTCGTACTTGCTGAGCTTGTTGTAGAGGGTTTTAACGCTGATCCCCAGTTGTTCGGCGGTATCCGTTTTATTACCTTGAGTGGTTTCTAGTGCTTGATAAATAGCGATTCTCTCTAAATCATCTAAGCGCATGCCTTGGGGGATAACAACTTGTTCACCACCACATAAACCCACTTCATTCGTCTGAGGTAGCTGTAAATGGCTGGGTAAAATATCCTGATCGGCCAGAATATAGGCTCGCTCAATTGCATGTTTTAATTCGCGCACATTACCAGACCAAGGGTACTTAGCAATCATCTGAATACAGTCTTCAGCTAAGCTCTTATTCTGCTTTTCGGCCACGTTACGATAGGCAAGAAAATGCTGCGCAAGCCCAATAATATCCTCGCCACGTTCCCGTAAGGGCGGAACGCGAATGGGAAACTGAGCCAAACGAAAGTACAAATCTTCTCGAAATAACCCAGCCTCTATCGCCACTATGGGATCACGGTTAGTCGCTGCCACAATACGTACGTTTGCACGTTGCACTTTGTCGCCACCCACAGGACGATACTCGCTATTTTCCAACACTCTGAGTAACTTCACTTGATGATCAATCGGCATTTCGGTGACTTCATCGAGAAACAAGGTCCCGCCTTCAGCCTGTTCAAATACGCCTTTGTGATCGCGATTCGCCCCCGTAAATGCGCCTTTGACATGACCAAACAGCTCACTGTCGACCAATTCTGGGCTTAATGCACCACAGTTAATCGCAATAAAGGGCTCGTTCACCCTAGGGCTGGCAAGATGTATGGTATTAGCAACCAGTTCTTTCCCGACCCCACTTTCCCCAATAATCAGCACATTACTGCCTGTCGCAGAGACGCGACGAATTGTGCGATATAGCTTGTGCATAGGAGCTGATGAACCAACAAGCAAACCGTACTGGTCTAGCTCGCTAGCAAAAGGATACTGTCGATTAGGCGATGATGCTAAATACTGTGCAAAATCAGCAAAAATTTCGCTGATTAGCGGCATATCGTAAGGTTTGCGAAAGTGGTAACCCGCAAAATGAGACATTAACTGATCAAGATTAGGGTTTGGCTGACCATCGGAGAGAAAAATAAACTCAATATTTGACATGGCCGTATTATCCAGCAGCACAAGGTAATCTTCTCGACTAAGACTGGATAACTCAATAATGGCAACATCGACGTGATTTGCCCCTAACTGCTCTATCCAAGGCAAGTCATCGATACTGCGTAGCTTATTAAAGTCAGCAGCACCAGCAAGTTCGATGATTGCTTGCTCGGCGCCAACATCCTGCAAGTGATAAAAAAGTGTCAGTCGAGCCATGCGTATCTACTCCCTGTATGAAAAACTACTGTATGTCAGCCATGAAATTTTAACAACAGCAACGGTAATAGTTGCCGATGTTCTAAGATGATATCTCGATGAACTAAGAATATCAGTCTAAAAATCAGCCTGTTAAAATATCATTAAAAACGAGAACAGAATATGCATGGTAGCTGAACGAAACAAAATCAGTTTACCCAAGCAGTTAAACAATCTATGTCGAACACTGGCATTAGGAGGCCCATAATGAAGTCTAATGTTGTGCAACATCAGACTGATATCCGCGCCGATATCATGTTGATCGATGAAATCATCAAGCTGAATCAAGAAGGACTCACATTTTACAACCAAGCGAGGAGGTATGTCGAAGACTATAATCTTAAACGTGTTTTTTCCGCCAAAGCTAACATCCACCAACGAATGTTAACTCGGTTTGAACAGCTGAGACGTTTGGCTGACGAGCCAATTAATGGCCTAAGTCACACCGTGCCCGTCACTTATACTCAAGCAACAGAATTGCTGCAACAGTGCCAAATTTCGCAGGCTATGACCGCCCTTGTCGATATAGAGCAGCAAGTGCTAATCCAAATAAAACAAGCAGTAAGGCAAGCGCATCAGCCACAACTTGCAAACCAACTTGCAGAGGGTGCCGCTTGGCTGCAAATGAGTTACGACGGTACAGGATCGCTCAATCACCATTAATTCCCTGTCGCTAAGTGAGCCATATTTAACCGACTCCCCTCCACTTTTACTACAGACATAATACCGCACTGATGAGTGCGGTTTTTTATGCTCGAATGATGGCTCAGCATGCCAGAAAAAATTACATTTTGTCGGTAAAAAAGACCGACCAAAAGGAAAACGCCAAGGTATAAAACGCCAAATAAAACAATTAAAACATTAAAAATCATTACCTTAAAAACATTGGCACGATTGGCGCATTATCTAGCTTCGAGAAAACAACGGAGGATATGATTATGAAAACTACAACAGCATCAGTACTAGTGGCTTTACTTGTCGGTTCAATCAGTTTAAATGTGGCTGCCGCCCAAGATTGGAAAGGCGGAACCAAGGATGCGTGGATCGATGGTAAAGCAGAAACCACTTTACTGCTCAACACGAATCTCAATTCCTTCGACATCATTACAGATGTCAAAGATGGTAAAGTGACGTTAACAGGTAAAGTGGAAAGCAGTGTGGATAAAGCCCTCGCCACAGAGCTCATCAAGAGTTTAGATGGGGTGAAAGATGTCGATAACCAACTCACTGTGATGAATGAAAAAGAAGGCACCAGTGAAGTTGTTGCCACCTTAACTGACTCTAAAGTTGCCACAGTCATCAAAACGCGTTTACTGTTTTCAACTGACGTATCCGGCACCCAAATTAATGTGGATGTTGCCAATGGCATAGTCACATTGAAAGGTGAAGTTGCCAGCGATGCCGAACGTCAACTAGCACTGAAAATTGCCGAAAATACCGACGATGTGAAAAAGGTCGTTGATAAAATTAAAGTGGTTAAAAAAGTGTCTTAACTCTCGTGACAACGGCATTTTTTAAATTAAACGTATTTTAAGTAACAGCACACCGATCTAGACTCAAGGTTCGATAGTGCTTTATGAAAAAAGAATCAAAAAAACCAGCCTCAGCTGGTTTTTTTATGTCCATTTTCAGACTCAATCGAAAAGACTTACTCGCTTAAATTAAGAGGAGTGAATTAAGATGACTCGAATGATAATAAAGAAGAAGAGTTACAGAAAACTGAGCTAAAACACAGGCGTTACTCAAGCTTCAAAGCCAAACTAAGCTTCAAAGCCAAACTGGAATGCATAAAAATGTTGGCCATTCTCAATATTGATGGTCATAGTGCCAGTTAACCCCTGCAACTCCCCCGCCCCAGAATGGGGTACCACTTCTAAGATCAGACGATTTTGTCCATCGGTCATAATGCCAAAATGTTGTAACACAAAACTGCCCTGCTTACCGCACAAGTTACCAACCACTTGTTCAATGGCCACATAACCAGCTGAGCCCTTGACTGACGTCATAGCACTGAGCATTTCCCCTTTGCTGCGCCCCTCAAGCTCACCATAAAAGGTTTTATCTAAGCCCATACGCCCTAACGTCACACCACCAATGCCAGTAGCATAGGGGCTATCAGGAGTGAGCTTAACATCAAATTTTCCAGTGATTTTGCTAACTTGCATGACACTCTCCTTGTCGAAATCTTATGCTGACCTATTATCTGCTAACGCTTGCTATTGAAGCAAACATCACCCACTGACCGAAAAACAACTTAGCATAAGCCTGCGCAGATCCATAATGGCATTTACACGTTACTTATGTATGCTGGTCTCACTCACTATCATCTCTATGGTTTTGACTATTTCAGGGCTTTCAGACATGGGTTGGTCAGACGCTCTATCGCGATAAGTCACAGCAATTTTGAATGGGGCTTCGAAAGGATAAACAGGTTCAATACTATCCACCTCGATTCGATCGCCAAGCATGACACTGCCTAAGTGTTTCAAGCTATTGTGTTTAAAATCCAGATTAAACAATCCAAGATACCAAAATACGCCTGAACCTTGAGTCGTCACAATAAAGGGCGCCACAAAGGGCATAGTTTGCATTTTAGGATCATCTTGAATCGGTGCGTCACTTTGGGTGTCCGGCTCTAGAGCGGGATCGAAATTTAACGGTGTAATGCGCAAGTAATCGAGTAATGCTCGACCTTTTATCTCACCATCTTGGTAGTCGCCCATAGCAAACTCTGTTTGCTTGATCTTAATAAAATGTGTCAGTGCAACGGACTTGCCGCCCTCAGGCAGCGTTATTTCAACAGGATTGGCGGTATTTAAGCTAAAGAGTTTAAGCATCACTTCCGATGCATTCGCCACAGGCTTTACCTCAAAAGGTGTCACAGTTTCGATCTCATTCGCCTGAGCCTGAGTTTTTTCATGCGCCATGGCCTCATCGTATTGCATCACCTGTCCATCTTCCATCACCATATAAATATCATCATTGGTCATGTTGAAACGGTAAATACCCGCAGCAAGTAAGGCTAATACCACTAAGGTTGCCGCTATGGTTAATTTTACAAACGTACTCATCTTCTCTCCCCAATCGCGCTCGTTATGCGCTACTTTTCTAACACCGATAAACTTCAAATCAATGTCGGAGCAGTATTACAGATACTGAGTTAAAGCGAAGTGGGTAAAGTGTAAAAAATGCCGCTATTTTGAATTTTGTCAGGCTAAGTTCAGCAACATGCCTTTTACTCGACCAATATGATGGGCCGAGTAAATACTCAGCCCAATACATCACTACTTTTCGTTTTTCCACAAGGCAGGGGTTTGGCTTGGTTGCCAATTGCTTTGGGAGAAATGCGCTTGCACTAAGGAATAGATTTTATCTTGATAGGACACAAACTCAGGTAGTTGATAATTATGCTGATCCTGCCAAGCAGGGGCATAGTTATCTAGCGTATCAAAACGATATCCTTGACGTTGAGCTTCTTCAACAAAACGCTTAATTTTAGGCAAGTTGATGGTTGCACCTTGTCCGCGGTGAGCATTCTCAAACAAGAAGTCGTGGGTCAAGATAACCACTTTCCCGTTATGTAAACCATCACTACAATCTAAGTTCTGCGTACGACTGTTAAGCGGATTCATCGTCGTTCCTGCGCAGGTGTTGATCACTTGATTGACTTTTGCCACCAGCTCAACCCCATCGGCCATGGATTCAGCAGGAAAAGCAACCCCCCAATCCTCTGGTCCCCAGTCTAGATCCCAGCCAAATATTTTATAGTCACTCTCGGCGAGCATGTTTTGAATTTGCACCGCAACTTGCGAACTGTTGGTCGAGGTTTCTGCAGTACAAGCAAAAGCAGGATCCCAAGGCGGCACAGTATCGGATGTCGCACACAAGCCGTCGCCTTTGAGTTTACTGGTCACTCGCCAACCATTGGTGTAAGGCAAACGTGCCAACTTAGTCATCTTGTTATTGGGATAACTGGCGGCATTAGGAATAAGCTCAACCACTTTGGCCGTGTTCGTCACAAAATAGGTGAAATCGGTGGCCGCATCTTGATAGGATTTTACAGGCCAGAGTCCAACTTGATTACAATATGCCGCGCCAGATTGCACGCCATCAGTGCAGTTATGCAGCATATGATCGTAACTGTGGTTTGCCAGAATATGACCATCGTCTAGCAAACGTTGTAGGGCGACTGCCGCTAACGCCTCGTTTTCATCCCCTTCGCCATACATATGAAATGCATTAATAAAGAACGTTGCCTTAATATTGGCATCCTTTAACGCATCTAACAGCCCTAAGGTCGCGTCAATTGGACCATCATCAAAGGTAAGGTAAATGGTTTTATCGCTGGCGTAGGCCGCACTTAAGCCAGTACTCAAGCTCGCAACACAAAGCCCAACTGCAACGGCTATCGATTTCAGTTTCATGATTTCATCCTATAAATAATGTTTAAAGATGAATAAGTTAGTTCTCTTTACGCACTGGTTAATTCATAACCTGTAGACAGCGAGTTCACTCATCCGTTTAGCTTATCTATAGTGAGTAATCCCACCAGCATTAGTTATACCATCCTAGCAACAAGCCATACTTTTCTACGCTAAGTCGATAAATCCTGCCTTTGCACCCAGTTAACCATCCTCTTACCCAAGGTTTCAAAGACAATAGAAAAATACCAATCCTAGTGTGAAAAGTACCGCATCAACAATTCGATAACAGGTAAGTTAACTGGAGAAAAAAACAACACAAAAGCACTACAGGGATGCAATAACATGTCAGAAGGTCAACTATTTAAGAGCTCTTTGCTCGCATTATGTATCGCTAACGCCTTGTTCGGGATGAGCTCAACCGCAATCGCGGCGGAGCAACAAGAGGCAACCGCAGAAAATATTGAGGTAATCCAAGTACGCGGCATACGTCGCTCGATTGAAGCCTCAATGAATACCAAACGCTTCGCCGACTCCACGGTCGATGCTATCACCTCGGAAGATATCGGTAAGTTTCCCGATAAAAATATCGGTGATGCGCTGCAGCGAATTTCTGGGGTGACGGTCGATAGGCAATACGGTGAAGTGAGTGGGGTCACCATTCGTGGTACAGCGCCAGAACAGAGTCGTATTTTGCTGAACGGTCAAACCGTTGCGAGCACCTCTTGGTATGATCTTGGTCCTGCCACTCGTACCTTCAACATGGAATTATTGTCAGCCGAGCAAGTCAGTGCGGTTGAAGTCCACAAAACGCCAACCGCTAGCCTTGAAGAAGGTGCGCTGGGCGGCACTGTCGATCTCAAAACCCGTAAGCCCTTAGATCTCGATGCTCACACTTATCAAGTGGCGGGTGAGTTGAGCCAAAGCAGCCTGTACGATGAAACAGATCCGAGTGGATCTTTCGTCGGAAGCTGGAAAAATGATGATGAAAAGTTCGGCATTTTAGGCGCCTATTCAGTAGAAAAAATTACCAGCGGCCGCCAAGTGTTGGAATCTCTCAGTGGTTATTATGAGTACTTTTCCGCTGATCCTGCACAAAACCAAGAATCAACTGTAGGAGCATGGGGGATTGGCTCACAAGCATTTAGGGCCGAACGTGAACGGACCAGTGCCCAAGTCACACTGCAATTTGCACCGACAGAAAAAACAGAGTTCACCTTAGATTACTTTAA
The DNA here is from genome assembly GCF_025654235.1 of Shewanella sp. SM32. Lineage (NCBI taxonomy): Bacteria > Pseudomonadati > Pseudomonadota > Gammaproteobacteria > Alteromonadales > Shewanellaceae > Shewanella > Shewanella sp. SM32. The sequence continues at coordinate 132,705 of NZ_JAKKRO010000003.1, forward strand.
TTTTGAACTCGATATCCCCCACGTAAACCACAACTTTCTTACTGTTGGCGCGCGCGGTTCAGGCTCTACCAACGTAGTGAATAACGCCCAAGGCGGCACAGCATCGGCAACGATTCTGCCGGCGTATGCGTCGATTATTTATAACCCTGTGGTGCGCCACGCGGTTAATATGAAGTCTGACGTACTCAACTTAACCGGAAAATACGTCGGGGACAGTTTTACGGTGAGTGGCGTCATTGGCCAATCGACCTCAGATGGGGGCACCCAAGGCGGCTCATCTTCTTGGTGGATACCAGCGACGGATCAAGGCGGTAAAATTGGCGATCCCGCCTTCCCTAATGGTCAAGGCAGTATCGATGGCGGCTTTAGTTACGACGCCACGGGTCCCTACCAAGTGGTGCTGACGAGTTTAGATGCTAACGATGCCAGCCAGTTCAAGCACGCCCAAGAGGCGAACTACGAAACCACAGTGCAAGATCATAAAGTGACCTACGCACAGACCGATTTCGAATATCAACTCGACCATGATTTTATTAACAAAATTGCGGTCGGGATTAAGTACAACACCAGTGATTTCGAGCGAAATGCCTTCAACCGTAACCCCGCAGAAATCCTAGGTTTCGTGCCTAATGGCAACCTCGCTAACTGGAGCGATGGCGTGCTGTCTGGGCTACATTCCCAGAGCGGCGGCAATGTGCTCGACTCCTATGCCAAGTTAGATGAAGACAAATGGTGGGCCTTTATCAGCGAGAAATACGCCAATGGCGAGTTAGTGGAAGTCGCCGATCTCGGTAACACCTTCACTGTCGAAGAGGATATGTTGGCCCTGTATGCCCAAGCGGATTTCAGCGGCGAATTCTACCGTGGTAACTTTGGCGTGCGTTACGTTAACACAGACCAAACCTCAACCGGTTTTGCCGATGGCAAGCCCTACAATGAATCAGTCAATTACGATAATTGGCTACCGAGCATCAACGTCGCCTTTGATCTGCAAGAAGACTTAATCCTACGTGCTTCGGCCTCTTCCGTGATGGCGCGTAACAACTACAGCGACCTCAAACCTGGTTTAGCCATAGCGAAAAACTTTGGTACTGCGACCGGCGGTAATCCAAATTTGAAACCCTATAAGGCGAATCAAGCCGACCTTGGCATCGAATGGTACTTCACTGAATCTTCTATGTTGTCGGCGGCCCTGTTCTACAAAGATATTGATAACGTAGTGTTTGTCAGTGAGTCGACGCAATATATCGAAGGTTGCGGCGCGTCAGAATCCGAGTGGGATAAATGCCGAGTTACAGCCCCAGCCAACGGCGGCAGCGGCTCAGTGACTGGGCTTGAAATCCAGCTGCAACATAACTTTGAAAGCGGTTTTGGCTTCTTGACCAACTACACCTATGTTGACAGTAAGAGCACTCGCCCCGATGGCACTGAACAGATGATTGAAGGCGTGTCAGAAAACTCCTTCAACGGTTCACTCTTCTACGAAGATGATCTGTTCAGCGCCCGTATCGCCTATAACTGGCGTTCAGAATACTTAGGCGTGGGTAACATTCAAAACGTGTTAAACGACAGCTATCAACAAGTCGATGCCTCGATTATTTGGCATGCGATGGAGAACTTAGATGTTTCACTCGAAGGGGTTAACTTAACCAATGAAGTGGTGCAATCCTATGATGTTAAATACGGATTAACCCAAAACACCATCGAATTTGGTTCACGTTATTTCGTCGGTGCCAGCTACAAATTTTAAACTTGAGTCACACCATAGCCGACCTTAGGGTCGGCTTTTTGCGTTGATAATGCAGCGGGGATAAGCCATGAAAGTGAAACAAGCAATCAGAAAAATCATTATCTTAGGTGGCGGCACCGCAGGCTGGATGGCAGCGGCCGCCCTCGCGAATAACCCCGTATTTGCCGCCATTGAACTCTGTTTAGTGGAATCGGACAACATAGGCACTATCGGCGTTGGCGAAGGCTCTACGCCACACCTAAAACGCTTTATGGACAACTTAGGCATTAGCGAAAAAGATTGGATGGAACGATGCCACGCCAGCTATAAAACCGGCATCGACTTTATCAATTGGAATGGTGACGGGCAGCAATATTTCCACCCCTTCTATTTTCAAATGGATGTAAAACCCGCTGAAGTTTTCTTTATCAACGCCAATGCAAGACGCCGAGGGCATGGCAATGCCGTTAAACCCGATGCATTTTTCTCCAGCGGTGTGTTGGCCAAACACAATCTCAGCCCAAGGCCGAATAAAGCACTGCCCTGCACCAACGAATACGGCTATCACTTCGATGCGACTGAACTTGCCAACTACTTAAAAGATTATGCCTGTAAGCGCGGCGTAAGGCAGATCATTGCTGATGTGGTTGAGGTGTCAACCACCCAACACCAGCAGATTGAGACGCTGATCCTAGCAAATGGTGAACGACTGAGCGCCGACTTTTTCATCGATGCCAGCGGCTTTAGCGCTAAGTTAATTCATAAAGCCCTAGGTGTGCCCTTTCAATCCTTCGCCGATGAGTTACTCAACGACAGCGCCGTCACTGTACCTGTACCTGTACCTGCATTAATGGACTCCACTCAAACGCAGCAGGCAAAGTACCATACCCGCGCCACGGCGCTCAGTGCGGGCTGGCTATGGCAAATCCCCCTCACCCACAGGCTTGGCAATGGCTATGTTTATAGCAGTCGCCACCTCAGTGCCAATGCCGCGGCCAAGGAATTGTTGCACAGTGTAAATTTACCCGAGTCGACCCAAGTGCGGTTTCTCAAGCTGCGGGTCGGCGTCAGTGACAAGGCTTGGCACAACAATGTGCTGGCGATAGGACTTGCGCAAAGTTTTATCGAACCGCTCGAAGCCACGTCGATCATGATGACCCAATTCACCCTTGAAAGATTTATGTCATTATTCGAGCGTTATCAATTAAATAAGCAGGCAGAAACCTTAAGTCGACAAACATTAAATCAAGCAGTAATGCAGTTAGTGCTCGGCATAAAGGATTACATTCAGGCCCATTATGTCACCAGTCAGCGCAGCGAACCTTATTGGGTGGCAGCGAGAAAAGTCGCCATTTCCCAAAGGCTGACGCAACTATTGCAAGCTTGGTATCAAGGGGAAGACTTTGATTTACTGCTTTACCAATACGATCAGCAACTCGCCTACTTTCGCCCCTCTTGGTATGCGCTGTTAGCTGGAATGGATTACCACGACCCCGAACTGAAGCGCCCATTTGAGCCGATTTCAGCGGACATCACCGCCCAGGCAATAAGATACTGCCAAACCTTAGTGGAGCAGTATTTTCAGCCTAAGCATTCGTGATAGTAAGGGTTAAATCGCCCTTTGTTTACTGCTAAAGCGCTGACGAAAGCGACTCGGCGTAACGCCTTTAAATTGAATAAAGCGTCGATTGAAATTAGATAAATTATTGAAACCACACTGATCGCTGATGGTTGAAATCGGGCTCTGGTTCGAGAGTAATAACTTGCACGCCTTAGCGATCCTGAGTTGATTGATAAACTCAGTTAAGGTTTTCTCGGTGCGTTTTTTAAAGAAGCGATGGAAGTGATTGGTGCTCATGTGCGCTAACTTTGCCAAATCCTGTGCCGACAAGGCCTGAGTGTAATTGTCATAAATATGCTCAATCACTTTATCGAGCTTTTTCACAGTAAAGTCGAGCTTACTGCCGTGAGTGAACAAGGTACTAGACAAGAGTTCTTGCTGACTATCCTGTTGTAATAATGCTAATAATTCCAATAACAATATATAGCGTTTAAAGGGATTAGCCGTCTCCATCGCGATAAACACGCTATGGGCCTTGCGCGCCGTTTCCTCACTAAACAACACGCCCCGTTTGGCATGGGTCAACAGCGAATGCAAGGATGCTAACTCGCGCTGCTCATTCACAATTTGGTGTAGCCAGGCTGCGGGAATTTGCGCCACATACACAACTTCCTTCACTCGACTTTTCGAAGCGGAGCCCATCAAAACGGGCTCTTTCAAACCGACCGCAGTTGAAGCGCCGCCTTTCAAACAATCGTTCTTTGAAACCTCGTTAGTTAAAACATCAAGGTTAGCCTCGGATTGCCAGCCGTGGGGCATGTCTGGACCGATGATCACTAAATCATAATCGCCATAGCGGGCAATATGATCGCCCACATAACGCATGCCATAACTGTTGAGGGTTAAGCAGATTTCGTACTCGGGGTGATAATGCCAGTTGAGATCCATGTGGTCCCATTCATAACGAAAGTAACGCCAAGAGCTGTTTTCATCGGGGATCACTTTTTCACACAGAGGTTTCATCCATTAAACTCCAGTTACTCATTCCTTTACCTTAGCTTCAATCAGCCCTTACACATCAACGCCACTCACTCAAGCTAGCCGTTATTCCATCCTGTTAAATTATTCAATCACTTAGACCTTATTTTTAAATGCCAGCCTTGACCTATCAGCTCGGCGAAATCGCTGTGCCTCGCGCACTATTGTCTATAGCAAGTCAGCCCTACTGTGATACTCAACTCCGTTACTCTAATACTATTCTATCCAATGTTAATTAAAGGTAACTATTTTACAAGTAAACACTTTATCAGCAGATACTAAAACACAGCTTTATCTATGCTCATCCGCAGCAGCTATCTGCAACTCGTATCTATCGCCAGTATCTACAGCTCGTATTAACTGCACCTGATGTAAATCAGCCAAATCTGCGCGAACAGGATTTGCATATGTGAGAAAAGTATCGACAGAGGCACCATTCGTATCACCGCCATAGCGAGTGTCAGTCCACAATGAATTTCACTTCATTCAATTGGCTAAGCACATGAAACACAAACTCATCATTCTGTTTGTCCTCTGTACTTTCTTTGTGATTTCCTTGATGACCAACAGTATGGGGCCGATTTTCCCTGCGTTAATTGACAGTTATGCTATCGGCCTGACGTTGGCGGGGTTATTTCCCTTTGCGTTTTTTATCGCCTACGGAGTGACATCGATTCCTGCGGGAATTTTGGTGGACAAGTACGGTGAAAAACGGGTGATCATCTTAGCCTTTAGCCTAGCGTTTATCGGCGCCGTGACTTTTGTGTGTCTGCCCACCTTTAGCATCGCCATGTTTAGCCTGTTTTGTATTGGCACTGGCATGAGTTTATTGCAGGTAGCAGTGAATCCCTTATTGCGACAAGCTGCGGGGCCAGAGCATTTTGCCTTTTTCTCCGTACTGGCCCAACTTGCCTTTGGCGGCGCCGCGACCTTAGCGCCGCTGGTGTATCAGCATTTTGTCGCCTTAGATCAAGCCAGTGTTGCATCAGCCAACTATGTGCAACAGCTATTGCCAGAGAACATGAGTTGGCTCGCCATGTACTGGTTATTCGCCGTGGTCGCGCTCGCCATGGTGCTCTTTGCCAGCCTAGTGAAGATGCCCAAAGTGAATAAACTGGCAGATGAGTCGGCAGGTGCCCTCGAGACCCATTTACGCCTTTTCAAAGATAAAACCGTTTTGAAATTCTTCTTCGCTATCGCCGCCTACGTTGCGCTTGAGCAAGGGCTTGCTAACAGTATCTCAGTCTTTTTGCTGCAATATCATGGTCTTGATACCTTAAGTGTCGGCGCCAATGTAGTTAGCGATTTTTGGTTTTACATGACGCTCGGCTGCCTACTCGGTTTGCTACTACTTAAACTTATCGACAGTCAGATCTTGCTGCTCAGTTTTTCCCTTAGTTCACTGGTTTGTTTTCTGGTGGCGATTTGGGGGCCGAGCCAACTAACATTAATTTGTTTCCCATTGGTTGGCTTTTTCATTTCTATCATGTGGTCGGTGATCTTCTCGCTGGCGCTTAATTCGCGCACTCAAGATCATGGATCATTCGCCGGCATTCTCTGTACCGGCATTATCGGCGGCGCGTTTATCTCGCCGATCATTGGTGTTATCAGTGAGCTGTCCGGCGAATTACGGCTCGGGATGTTAGTGCTGTTAATTCCTATGGCATACATAGGCTATGTCGCCCTAACGGCTCGTCCCTTAATTAAAAACACCACATTATTTTCAACAAAAGCGGCCTCAAAGAATGACGAGCCGATGGCAACAAACAACACGAGAGGCAACAAGCTATTATGAGCGTCCTATGTTTAGATCTTGGGGGAACTAAACTGATGTTGGCACAGGTGGAAGGTAAAACCTTACTCGACACTTGGCGGTATCCTGTTCCCGCCGATGGCAATTTCGAACAGTTATTCGATTTCCTCGTGACCTGTATCCACAGCCACCTCACGCCTGAAACCAATGGAGTTTCCATCGGGGTGCCCGGTATGGTGGATATGCACAGCGGCACTTTACTCGAAGTGCTCAACATCCCAGCACTAACGGCAACGCGGTTAGCCCAGCAACTGCAAAATACCTTTGAAATGGATGTTGTTGTGAATAATGACGCTAACCTCTTTGCCCTCGGCGAAGCTGTACTCAATCACAATCAAGACATGCTCGGGATTACCTTAGGCACTGGCGTAGGCGCTGGGGTGATTTTTAATGGTCAGCTGTATTCGGGTAAACATTGCGCCGCAGGTGAAATAGGTAGTTTGAGTTATCGTGATGGCATTATTGAGCACTACTGCTCGGGGCAATACTTCACCACTCATCATCACATGAGTGGCGAGCATTTGTACCAAAAAGCCTGTGAAGGTGACAGCCAAGCGCTACAAGCCTTCGCCCATTTTGGCGAACACTTGGCGCACATGATCGCCCAAACCTTACTGGTATACGATCCCAAAGATATCATCCTTGGCGGCTCAGTCAGCCAAAGCTTTCCCTTTTTTATTGAAGCGCTTAAACAGAAATTGCAAAGCTTAGTGTATGGCCCGCAACTGACAGACTTGACGATTTCAGCCAGCCAACATCACAATGCAGCCCTCATAGGTGCCGCGCAGTGGTTTTTACAACAACAGAAAATCAAACAAGTTCAACCAACATCACAATGCTCCAGCAATTGATCGACGCGGCGCAGTGGTTTTTACAACAAAAGGACTCAGCTAAGTGAAAGGACTAATAAAACAAAGAGGGATGATTAAGTGGCAGGGGATTAAGACGGCCTTAGTCAGCGGCGTCATGGCAGTGCTTCCCGTGGCGTCGGTGCTTTCAATACTTGCGATGCCATCAGTACAGGCCGCCAATGCTGTGCAGGAGGCAAATCATGTCGCGCTGAATCAATTGGCCGATAAGCTCCAATTAAATTATCAGCTAACCGCTAGTTATCTTGAAACCTGTCCCGCTAAAGAAGCCCAATGCTATCGCTCCGCCATTGAGCTGACCTTGCCCACTCAGCTATCGAACGACAAGTTATCCAGCGAAGAGTTAAATCACGGCGACTGGCAAATTTATTTCAGCCAATTATCCCCCGTTTATTTCGTCGATGCGGGTGACTTTAGCATTGAGCATATCAATGGTGATTTACATAAAATCACTCCTAAAGCCAGCTTTAAGGGCTTCGTCGCCAATCAAGTTTATCGCATTGAGTTTTACAGCAAAGGCAGCCAAATCACCCGTTCCGAGTTTATGCCAAACTTCTTTGTCGCTATGGGCGATAAGGCGCAGGTCATAAAGAGCACTCAAACAAGGCGCGATAAAGAAACAGGTTTAGCCGAGCAAGACTACCTCGCGCTTTTTAATGCCGAGAAACAATTCTTACTGGCAAAAAACGATGCAACCCCCTTTGCCGATGGCCAGTATTTAGCAGAGCAATATCAAGCCTTAGCCGCAGACAAAGCACCTGACATTAGCGGCAAACTCATCCCCACGCCACTTCATAGCCAAAGCCTAAACTCGGCGCCTTTATCCCTTGCTAAAGGTTATCGACTCACGGCTGCAACTGTCGATTTTAAGGGACGGCAGGCGGCATTTAATTACCTCGATTCTTTAGGCTTTTCGGCCAAGGACAAAGGCACGCCGCTATTATTGCAACTCGATACTCAAGCACCTAAGGTCGCCAGCACTGAAGCCCATGATAGTGAAATTAAAAGCAGCGAAGCCTATCGGTTAACCATAACGACTGAGCAAATCAGTATTCGAGCGAGCACTGAGGCGGGACTCTTCTATGGCCTACAGAGCCTAGCTGGGTTGATCAGTTTAAGTGACGATCAACTGGTCGCCATCGATATTCAAGACCAGCCTCGCTACGCCTTTCGCGGCCTACATATCGATTTAGCCCGTAACTTTCACTCGCTCGATTTTATTAAACGCATTATCCCACAGCTCGCCGCCTATAAAATCAATAAGCTGCACTTGCACTTAGCCGACGATGAAGGCTGGCGTTTAGCCATCCCCGGCTTACCTGAACTGACCGATGTGGGTGCAAAACGCTGTTTCGATTTAACCGAGCAAACCTGTTTATTGCCACAACTGGGCAGTGGCATAGCGGACGTAAACCCCGTCGATGGCTACTTAACCGTGGCGCAATACCAAGCAATATTACAACTGGCTGATGCTCACCATATCGAAGTGATCCCTTCACTGGACATGCCGGGGCATTCACGCGCCGCAATAAAATCCATGGAGGCGCGTTATCACCATTACCTCGCCAAGGGAGACAAAGCTAAGGCGGAGGAGTTTTTACTGACTGAATTTGCAGATAAAACCCAATATTCGTCGATTCAGTATTACCACGACAACACACTCAATGTGTGTCTGCCGAGCACCTATCACTTTATCGATACTGTGATTGATGAAGTCAAAAAAATGCACCAAGCCGTAGGCATTCCTTTAGTGCATTACCACATAGGCGCCGATGAAACTGCGGGCGCTTGGGTAGAATCCCCTGCATGTATCGCAATGAAGCAACAAAAAGCCGATGAGTTAGCCGGACTGCATTCGCTCAATGGTTACTTTATTGAGCGCGTTGCTAACATGCTGGCGGAGAAAGGGATTATTGCCGCTGGTTGGAATGATGGCATGGGTGAAGTGCGCCCCGAAAACATGCCAGCCCAAGTGCAATCTAACGCTTGGTCGCAGATTTCAAACAACGGCCATCAAATCGCCCATAAGCAAGCAAATCTTGGCTGGAAGGTCGTTATCTCAACGCCAGAAGTCACCTATTTCGATTTCCCCTACGCTAGCCATCCAGATGAGCGCGGCAATCATTGGGCCTCGAGGGCAATAGACAGTTTTAAGGTGTTTAGCTTTATGCCCGATAATCTGCCTGTACATGCCGAGCGCTGGCACAATAGCTTAAATCAGCCATTTGTGTCGGACGATAGCCACAGCCAGCTCAAACCGGGACACAGGTTTTACGGCTTACAGGGGCACCTTTGGAGCGAAATGGTGCAATCGGACGAGCAAGCAGAATACATGTTATTCCCGCGCATGGTCGCCCTCGCCGAACGGGCATGGCATAAGGCACCATGGGAATTAGCCTATGATTATCAAGGTAAAATCTATAGTCAGCAAACTCAACATTTTGCCCGCCAATTCAATGGCCAAGCCGAGCAAGTCCTCAAACAGGATTGGCAAGTTTTCGCTGCGGTTTACGCCAATAAAGTGCAACCTAAGTTAGCAAAAGCAGGAGTTTTCTACCGCATAGCACCGCCTGGAATACGTGTTGAACATCAGCAGTTAGTGCTCAATAGCTTATATCCCAATGCCGAGTTGGAATACCAACTCGACTCAGGACCTTGGCTAAGCTACCGCCAAGCGTTCAAGCTTAATGATGTCAAACACATCCGCGCCAGAGTCAAAGATGGCGCGCGTTACTCTCGCCCATCGACTTGGCAAAACACCCTCTAGTCGTTTCTCGCACAATGTCGGCCATCGTATGTGATGGCCGATGCGTTAATTGACTATTAATACCACTGGTCGATGGGTTAAGCATGAGCTTACATTGAGGCTTTTCAATAACAGCGCAACTCAGGCTATAATCTCGCTATTCGCGATGACACTCTCGTGATAATACTTTATCAAGCCTAAGGATCCGCCAACCGATGACAACTGCTTCTACTAGCCCCTTTGCCGTGTTAAACCAAACCACAGCGACCTCGTTTAATGAACAGAAAAATCTCATTAAACGGGTATTTAAAGGTAAGCCAGTGCAATGTCCTAGCTGTAAACAGACACTTAAAGTGATATTGCCAGAGCAGGCAAAAGCCGAACAAGCCGCAGGAATTTACTGTGCTAAAGGCTGCACAGATATTGAACTCGATATGGAAGCCGTCGCGGGACTCTAATAATTCCAGAGCCAACCCACACTGGCATTAGCTTCACATCGACGGCCAAGCGACGATTACAACAGTCCCCTGTGATTAGCCGTTATAAAATAAATATCTCTCTAATTATCAATGAGATTATTTAAACTGATCACGGTAATTGCTTAAGCTGCCCACGAAAATAGTGTCGATAATAGCCCACCAAATTACTGCCAATAAAGAGTAGCTCCATTAACACTGCCACAGGCGATCCCACTAAGGCATTGTGAACGAGCCAAAAACTGGTTCCGACTATCATAAGCAGTCTGAGATCTTTATCCCTTTGACAGAATGCGGCGCGGGTTTGAAACAAGGTGCCTATACAACTGATCACAGTCGTTACCCCATTAAAGGTCACAATGCTCATCACAAGTGCAGCAATAGAGAAACACCATAGGGCTACTTTTGAGGTGGTAAAAATACTGGTGAGATAACGCACTGTGGCTATGCCCATTAAGCCTGCGGCAGTCCATTGCTCCAGCAAACAAAAATGAATTGAAATCAAGATGCCAGACACAAAAAGGCAGGCGACTATCCGCTCCCGCGCTTTAAATTGAAACGAAATCAGATCGAAGATAATGGCTATCGCCACCAAAATTTGAGACAAAGTAAACGCAGTCAACTTAATAAGCTCCTTCGCTTTAAGCAATAATGCGCACTCTGATTGAAAGCCTTATAGACTTGAGAGCGCAACTTAAGGCGCAGCATCATGGGAATCGCGCTTTAGCGCATTAACTTAAGTTAACTGGGAGCAAAAACCGTTAAAGAGAGTCTTGAAGTCGTCGGCGCATACGCGACAAACTGATTGCCGTAATGCCAATATAATTAGCTAGCTGACCTTGGCTTAACCGCTCAAGCCAAAGTGGTGAATGTTCGCGTAAATACAGATAACGTTGCTCAGGTGTGTGCAGCAGTAAAAAGGCTTCCTTTTGTTCTTTATACAATAATTGCTGTTTAAGTAACCCAAGTTGCACTGACTGCAGCGAAGTATCATCCAACACGGACAAGGGCATTTGGATAAGTTTACAGGCGCTTAAAGCCTCTAATTGGTAACGAGCGGGAATTTGCTTAAGCCAACTGACATACAAAAAACACAGTTCACCCTCGAAATAAAACTCCTTACAGCGCTCTGTGCCCTCCTGAGTATAATGGCAAGCGCGCACGATACCATCCACAACAAAATATGCCTGTGACTGCTCATCTCCTTGGCCAAGAAGCACCTCTCCCGCCGGCACGTTCAACGCTTTAAACTGTGGTAAGTAACGTTCAACAGCAGCTTGACTCGCCCCTAACGCAATCAAATATTGTTGCAGTGGCTGGCAAGTTGACACTTGCAATACAGCAGTCTTTTTTACGTCATCAGGTTCAATCATGCGAGCAACTCAGCGATTTATCACTAAACACTTAACCACTGCCATTCGAGTAAGGGTGCAGCAGTCGCTTGCAGGCCACGGCTCAGCGTGACGTTAAATACACTTTTAGCGGGAATGCTTCCCACGCCCTTAGGCGTGCCTGTCATTACAATATCGCCCTCATCGAGACTGATAAATGCCTGTAGCTCGGACAATATGGTCTGAGGTTTGTAAATCATTAAATCGATATGCCCCTCTTGGACTAGCTTGTCATTGATACTCAAGGTGAAATGCAGCTGTGCCTCTGCATCATCAATCGCCACAAACGGACTGAATAACGCTGCACCATCAAAGGCTTTTGCTCGCTCCCAAGGCAATCCCTTAGCTTTTAACTTAGTTTGCAAATCACGTTTTGTGAGATCTAAACCGACGGCGACGCTACTGAAACGGCCATTTTGAAACATAAAACACAGCTCGGTTTCATAATGCAAGGTTTCCCCTTGATGCTCAGAATGAAGCACAGTCGAAATGGCCGAGTTGGGCTTTAAAAATACCACCATATCCTCGGGGATTTCGTTACCTAATTCATGGATATGCTCAACATAGTTACGCCCAATGCAGAGAATTTTTGTCGGTACGATAAGGTTTTCACCTAACATGACTGATTTCATCTTTAATCCTTTTCAAGATAGGGTTGAGATTATTTTAAATAATAAAACCAATTAGTTAACCTAAATTAAATCTAAACGTTCAATTGAACTAATCACTGTACTTATGACGAACTCTGCTACACTTAAATCAATATTTCAACGAAAACAGCGATCTAACCATTAATAAACCCATTTTACAGGGACAGTCATAGAAGAGGTTTTCGCACTATGTTAACGCTTACCATAAAACAAAAAATCATCTTTAGCTTTAGTGCAATTGGCGCGCTACTCATCGCTGGTAGTAGCTTTTTCTACTATTCACTCTCCCAAGTACAAACCGCCTATCAAAATATTGAAACCTTAGCTGTACCCGTGCAAAAGCAGAGTAATAGCTTACAACTAGTGCTATTAAAAATGTCACGCCTTGCCACCCTAGCCCATAGTCAGCAAGACACTGCCGCCTTAACCAAAAGTCAGCAAGCATTTACCGCGCTGCAGAAGAAATATCAAAGTATCGAAAATGAGTTAATTGAGCGAGTTGCAGATCAACCTAAGATGCAAACATCCCTGAACGAAGCGCAGGCAAGATACCAAGCCTATTTGCAGCAAAGCCAAGCCATGTTTAGCGCTAAACTCGCCAATGAACAAGCAAAACGGCAGTACCTGCAACTCTTTGAGCGCTTTAACCATGCCAAGACCAACGCCAGTAATGCGATGATTGATCTCGAAACTCTTTCCATCCCCGATAATCCCACTTTACTCGAAGAAATTGTCGGCACAGGTACTCGCATTGACGACATGCTCTATACGCTAGCCAACACTATGGGGGAACTGATCCACACTCAAAGTTTGGATGTTATTCAATCGCACCAACAGGATGTCGGTATTTTACTGGGAAATCTCACCACTAACTTTACCTTTTTAAAACAACAAACTGATGGGCTTGATACCTTAGGATTACTGCAAATATTCGAGCAAGAATATGCGATTATCAATACCTTACTCGCAGCGCCTGCCGAACTTTATAAAGTGCAGGAAGCCGTAGTTGAGGCACAACGACAAGCAGAGCAACATTACCTCGATGCCGATAAAGAGTTTAATGCGAATAATCTCGCCTTAGATAAGTTAATCAACTTAGCCGACCGCCGATTTACCAGCCTGCAAACCATCGCCAGTAATGATATTCAACAGGGTCAAACCTTAGCGATTGTACTAGCACTGGTATTTATCATCATGGTGAGTTTTATCTCCTTCTTCACCTCCAAGGCCATGCTCAATCCCTTGGCCTTAGTGAACGGCGCACTCGCCAGTATCGCCCGAGGGGATTTATCTAAACGCATTCGTAAACGCCATAACGATGAATTTGGTGCCCTAATCGATAACATGAATACCTTGAGTGACGATCTTGCCAAGCTGTTAACCAATATCAGCCAAAATGCCCATTCATTGGACAGCTCTGCCACGCCAACCAATGAGCAAGGCCAGCGCATCGCCAATGCCGCAACGGCGCAAATCAGTCGAGTCGATGAAACTAAAGCCTTGGCAGAACAGATGTTTACTAGCTCAAATCTAGTGACAGAACAGGCCAGTGAGTCGGCGAGACAAATCAGTCAAGCCTCGAAATACGGTAATCAAGTGAAGCAAATTGCCGATGATAATCGCAATAAAATTGCCGAACTGAGCGCCCGTTTAAGTAGCTCAGTTGAAGTCATGTCTCGCTTGAGCATTCAAAGCGATAATATTGGCAGCATTTTAACCACCATCAGCAGCATTGCCGAACAAACCAATTTGCTGGCACTGAACGCCGCCATTGAAGCCGCCAGAGCGGGGGAACATGGTCGTGGTTTTGCCGTAGTGGCCGATGAAGTGCGATCACTTGCCTCACGCACCCAAGCCGCTACCGCCGAAATTCAAACCATGATCACGGCCCTGCAAAAAGAAACGTCCACGGCAGCCGATGCAATTACTACGGGGCAAAATCAAGCAAATGAGTGTGTCGGACAAAGCCAAACCCTGCAGGATGCTATCGCTCACATAGAAAGCACCTTACATACCCTCAATAAAATGAGTCTAGAGATCACCCACGCCGCCCACGAGCAGTTAGATTACAGCCAGCGGATTGAGTCGAGCATGAGTGAGGCGGCACAATCTGCAGACCAAAATGCCAATGAAGCTATGGACATGGCCAAACGCAGCAACGAAGTCACTCTGCTTGCCCATTCACTCACCAGCTCAGTGGAGCGGTTTAAACTGTAGAGGTGATGGGACCTAGAATCTAGGCATATTCCATCAGGAATTCATCGAGCTGTTCGTTGGCAATTTCAATCTCGTCACCTTCGAACTGGGCGATATGAAACATGCCCTCACCTTCGTTAGTCACAGGGATATTACTTATTCCTATGATAATACCGTCGGTTGGCGCGCGAATGGCCACACTGTCACCGCCGTGGGGGCTGACGATATGGGCAATGATATAACCCTTAGTCACCCGCTGGCCAAGTTTAAGCTTCATATTCACTAAACCATCGGATTCACTGCGCACCCAATAACTGCGAATAGCACTGACACTCGCGCCTTTGTTACTCACTCGCCCTTTAAGCATATCTAAACTGCGCATCACATTGAGCACACCTTTGAGGCCAGATTTTATCGACAACTCGCTAAAACGTAACGCCTCTCCAGCCTCATATAAAATGCAAGGAATGCCCTGTTGATTAGCATAACCTCGCATAGAAACACTGCGCGCTTTAGAATGCATAATAAGCGGTGCACCAAAGGCATTCGCCATGGCGAGCATAGTCTCATCATTAGTATCACAGCGAATTTGCGGCAAATTATCCCTATGGACGGCCCCAGTATGTAAATCAATCACATGGGTTGCATGAACTAATAACTGAGTGGCAAACAGATTAGCTAAACGGCTTGCGAGGGCCCCTTTGCTAGAACCAGGAAAGCAACGATTTAAATCACGACGATCGGGTAAATAACGGGATTGCTGAATAAAACCAAACACATTCACTATTGGCACCACAATTAACGTGCCCGTCAGATTCTTGGGATTTACTCTGGCTAATAAACGCCGACAAATTTCGATACCATTGAGTTCATCCCCATGAATGGCGGCACAAACCAGTAAAGTCGGGCCAGGTTTGGCTCCGTGAAACACTTCCACATGAATATCGAGTTGCGTATCGGTATACAACTTAGCGGCTGGCAGCTTGATCCCTAATTGCGTTCCGGCTGTGACTCGTTTTCCCGCTAATTCAAATGCTTCACGTCTTTTTACCATGGCAACTCCCTTGTTCTATCAAATGTTATCCCGCGCGGTTGGCTCATGTTTACCGCATTTTTGCCAAAATGATCCGCTATTACATATCAGCCTACTTTAAAGACTAAAGTGGGATTTTAAACGAATTATTGCGGCTCAAATTGGTTCAGCCAAGATTTTAAAATCTGCAGTAACACAGGCCTATCTTCAGCACTCACGCCCGCGAACAACGCACTTTGACATTGAATATGCTGAGGTAATGCCTTATCAATGCGCGACTTACCCTCAGCAGTTAACGAGACATGGACAGCGCGGCGATCTTCCTTACTGTGCTCCCGCTCAATCAGCCCCTTATTTTCGAGTCTGTCTAAACGACTGGTCATAGCGCCAGAACTTAGCATCATGCTCTGATAAAGTTGCGAAGGCGAGAGTGTGAACGGCTCTCCCGAGCGCCTTAACGTCGCGAGCACATCGAACTCCCCCTGACCTAAGCCAAATTCGGCGTGGCATTGCAGCAGTACCACTTCGATATATTTCGTTAAACGAGCGATTCGCCCGAGCACAGCCATAGGGATCAAATCCTCAGTCACCCCTTGCTGTTGCCACTGTTCAACAATTCTATCGAGGCCATCTTCTTTAGTATTCGAATCCACTTTCTTTTTATCCGTAGAACTCGCGTTAGTATCCGCAGGACTGGCATTAGTTAGCGTCATTTTAGCTGTCATAGGTTTATCTCAATATAAAGATTCTTTACATCATCCTTTACATCTTAGTCATTTTCTCGCAGAATTAAAATATCTTTATATCAAGATACATCCGAAAGAGATTCTTTTTGAATTGTAGTGATGTGGTTTCAACCTACTGTTGTTGAAAGGAAATCATCATGAGTATGCTAAATGCTGCTACAAATCACTTTTTCAGCAAATCAAACTCAGCTTATTTTTGGAGACAGTCCATGCGATCCCCCCTGACAGAGAAAGTGAATTTATTGCTGCTCGGACTCGCGTTCATCCTTATTGGTCTAAATCTACGGCCCATTCTCGCCTCCGTTGGGCCTTTACTGCCCAGCATACAAAAGGATATCAGTTTAAGTTTTACCTTAGCGTCTATGCTGACATTGCTGCCCGTGCTCGCCATGGGACTGGGTTGTTTTGCAGGCTTTAGTGTCGCCAAACGCTTAGGATTCAATACCGTAATGACAGGATCATTGCTACTGCTTATCGCCGCTACTGCAATGCGCTTCTGGGCGATAGATGCCAATTGGCTTATCTGCTCGGCATTACTGGCAGGGGTCGCAATCGCCCTCATTCAAACCATAATGCCCGCCATGATTAAGCTTAATTTCGGTGAACGGGTGCCCTTAATGATGGGACTTTACGTCACCGCCATTATGGGCGGCGCCGCATTAGCGGCGAGCAGTGCGCCTTTTATCGGGATGAACTTAGGTTGGCGCGCGGGTCTAGGTCATTGGACTTGGCTAGGCATATTCGCACTCGTGCTGTGGCTCCTGATTAAACATAAAGCTGCACTACCGAGCCAAGCAAAAGAGCAAGCTTTGCAGCTTAACTTTTGGCGTTTTCGTCGCAGTTGGCTATTGGCGATATTTTTTGCATTAGGTACAAGTTGTTATGTCTGCGTACTTGCATGGTTAGCCCCCTACGCGGTCGAGTTAGGTTATAGCCAAACACAATCGGGATTAGTGTTAGGTTTCTTAACCAGTATGGAAGTGATCGCGGGCTTAGTGTTTCCTTGGCTTGCCAGCAAGTCAACGGACAGACGCGCTATTATTGCCCTACTGTGCTTACTGCAACTCATCGGCTTTATGGGACTCGCACTCGCCCCTCAAGTGTCGCTATTTTTATGGGCGGGACTGGCGGGATTAGGCATAGGCGGGATTTTTCCACTCGGATTAATTGTGACTATGGATCATCAACAAAATCCGATGTTAGCGGGTAAATTAACCGCCTTTGTACAAGGTGTGGGTTATACCATTGCCGCCATTTCGCCTTGGATTGCTGGATTGATCCGCGATAATTTCAATAGCTTTAACAGTGCATGGTTGTTGCTCGGGGGCTTAAGTCTGATGGCGTGGATATTATCTTGGCAATTTAATCCGCAGGGTTATGCACGCCAATATCAAGTCACCCGCTGCGTATCTTAACTCTCTCATTCAAAATAAAAAAACCGCCATGTCGATTAACGAGCATGGCGGTTTTTTATAGTGTGCGGCTCGATAAATCGAGCCCACACTAGGTTCAACTTAAGACTTTTTAACGAAGCACGTCAGAATCACAATACGAGTGCCGTTAACACGGCCTTCGATATGCTCTGGGTTGTTGGTCAAAGCAATATTACGCACAGCTGTGCCGCGCTTAGCCACAAAGCTAGTGCCTTTCACGTTTAAGTCTTTGATGATAACGACAGTATCGCCAGCGTTGAGCACGGCACCATTACTGTCTAACGTTGGCGTCGCATCGTCACCTGCTGCGGCCACTTCGGCATCACCCCACGCTTTTACATCGTCTTCAAGATAAAGCATATCCAGTAAATCTTGCGCCCAGCTTTCGCCATTTAAGCGCTTAAGCATACGATATGACATCACTTGAACTGCCGGTACAGGACTCCACATGCTGTCATTCAGACAACGCCAGTGGTTCATGTCCATGGTATCCGGTGCCGCAATTTGGCCACTGCAGGTTTCACAAATCATGATCTCATTGTCACGGCCATCGGAGGCTGGCAGATCATAAATAGAGAGTTCAAGCTCGCTGCCACACAGTTCACACTTGCCGCCACAGCGACTTAGCAATTCATTTTCAGTCATTTTTCTGTTCTATATGCCTAGTAAAACGCGGATTATGCCATAAACTGGCATTTTTCGGCAGGGGGCTGAGGCAATATAACCCTATTTTTTATGAGCTATATATGCCTAGTCCACACAGCCTTAGTGATTAGTCTTTAAAATTCATAGGCTAAACTCAAACGAACATCACGCCCAGCTGCGGGGATCCCATCGGAGAGAAACGGCACCACTTGCAGATCCGTAAGATTTTTTACCATCAAACGCACACTTAATCCCTTTAAGATGGCTTGAGGTTCATAGGCGAGATACACATTCTGTAGGAAGTAATTTTCGCTTGGCGACTCGGCATTAAAGATATCACCGTGGGGAACATTGGTTTGCGCATCATACCAAGCGCCCTGCCAAGCGATAGAAATGTCATCTGTGATATACATGCCTAAACGCAGACGAATATCGAGCGGGGCTATGTTAGCTAAATATTCATCGTCATCTTGGCTATCTCTGAGTGACCCATTGTGCTGTCCTTGCAGCCATGAAACCGCAAGATCACTGAACACATCTTGATAGCGATATTGGGCTTCAAAATCGGCACCGTAAATATGGTAACCATCAAGATTTGTATAACCACTTTGAATTAACTGGGTTTTATCAGACTTAGCTCCGCGGCGCTGGGCAATATCATCACGACCTAAATTGGCAAACAGGGTGATTTGCGTCGACAAAGCATCCTCATTGGCAAGTACATGCTGATGCTGCGTCATTAGGCCTAATTTGAAGGCATGTAAGCGTTCGACATCAATGTCGCGACTCGTGCCGGTAATGCTGGCTTTAGCGTATTGCACGGCATAAATCTCATCCACCACAGGGGCTTGCAAGCTATAAGCGTAATCAAAGTTTAACCGAGCGTGATTTGTCAGTTGATAATCTATGCCTAATCTGGGTGAGAACCCCGAATGATGGGTTGAGCTATAGTCATGGCCCGCAGCAATATCATTGTAATCTGGTGCAATATTTGGTCGACCTATGCTGTAGATAAAGTCATATCGCAGCGAGGGAGTCACAGTTAAGTCATTAGTAAGATGAATTGCATCGCGAATATAGGCAGCATAGGTATCTTGACGGCCTTCAGGTTGGTAGTAAGGTGTGTACCAGCCAAAGTTTTTCTCGGGATTTGTTTCATAACTTTTGTTAAACACGAGCGAAGTGCGGTCGAGACTACGGTACTGTAATCCTGTGGTGATCTCATGGTCACCAATCAAGCTCAAGTTGTTAATATCAATGTAGTCACGTTTATAGTCTAGCCAAGATTCGTGACCGAAGTTGCCTACGGAAACCGTCATTTTCTCCCACGCGATATCGGGTCTTACCCAGTGGCGTGCATTCGCCGAATGGGAAATCACCACTTGGGTATCGATCAGGGGATTACTCGGCGAATAGCGATAATTTGCCGACCAAGTGTTGTCTTCATAGGTGTTGTAGGCGGTTGTGGCATACAGAGCCTGCTCGTAGGAACCGTACTTTTTAATGTTGTAGTCCGAAATTGCAGGCATAGGGCCACGGCGGTTAGCCCAAGGTTTGCGGCCCTCATCAAGATAATGGGTCACGCTCAAGGCTAATTGGTGATCGCCCTGCGCGTAATCCATCTTACCTAGGTAGTTATTTTGCTCATAACCTGAATATTCAAACTCTTCACCATTGGCTAAAGTGACATCCCCCGCATCGCGACGCGTAAGATGCAGCAAGCCAGATAGATGTGAATTCACGCGGCCATAAACTGTCCCCGTATAACCCATAGCGTCATTATTGCTGGCGTAGCTGGTTTTGACTCGCGCGCCAAGGGATTGATCATATTTAAGAAAATCATCAGCCGATTTAGTGACCACATACATGGCACCACCAAAACCGCCATTGCCCGAGCGCACATCATGGGCGCCTTTGATCACTTCCACTCGTTTGATGAGGTCAGGATCGAGGAAAAATGAGCCGTAGCGATACTGCTCAAATCCCACCGGAGCATTATCCACATAAACGTTAAAATCTTCAGTCTCGCCAAAGCCCCAAATATTAATCCGCTCACCGCCGCTGCGGGTACCGCCATCGATATGCGCCCCCGCCATATCATCGATCACTTCGGCGAAAGTTGTCGCCTGCATCTCCTCGATTTGATCCATGGAAATAATCGCTTCACCGGGTTTAGCGACTGTGATAGCCCTGCGATATTGCTGCCCATGAACCTGCAGGATCTCAATCGGCTCAACCTTAGGCTCGCCCAATACCTCAGCGGCGTACAACGGCATTGAGGGCAATATACATAATCCCATAAGCGACAGATTTCTATTCGCTTTCCACTTATCACATTTAGGCAGGCAACCCATTCAACGTCATCCTATTAACAAACCAATCTAAAAATAGGGCGGCATTATAGGCACTAACGAACAAGATAAGAATAGTTCTCACTTAGCTTTACGTGTAAATAACCGACTTATTGAAAACAAGGTAGAAGCGGCACAATGCAAAAATTTAAGTGAAGATCTTGCCGAAGGATGGCAGTATTGGCACCCAACTTGACAGTCTTAACTATCGTGTTTTAACTATCGTGAGAAGAACGGGCAGGCGATACGGAAGGATATGTCAGCAACTCACCTTGCTCCTCAATCGGCATTAATACTGCTTGTGCTCGGTTTATCTGCATTAATAAGGTTCCCTGATAATGGCCACTCTAACAACTAAAATCCCCATCGCGACTGGTGCAACGTTCAGCGCGGCGAGCCTGCAATTTTTAAATCAACTGGCACAAAACAACTCCCGCGACTGGTTTAAAGCCCATCAGGCGGAATACGAAGAAACAGTGCGAACGCCTGCACTGCAGTTTATCGAGCAAATGCAGCCCAGTATCCTCGCCCTCTCGCCTAGGCTCACTGCCGTACCAAAAAAAGTCGGCGGCAGCTTGATGCGTCCCCAGCGAGACAGCCGTTTTAGCAAAGATAAAACGCCCTATAAAACCAATGTCGGCATTCAATTTCGGCATTTTCAAGGTAAAGACGTACATGCCCCGGGACTGTATCTACATATTGCCGAAGATGGCTGTTTTATTGCAGCAGGGATTTGGCACCCAGAATCAAAAGCCTTAAATGCCATTCGCACTTGTATTGATGAGAACCCTAACGGCTATAAAAAGGCGCTACAGACCTTACAAGGTCATGGATTTAATATGGATGGCGACAGCTTAACTAGACCACCAAAGGGATTTGATAAAAACCACCCTATGCTGGCAGAGCTAAAACGAAAAGATTTTATCGCAGTTAAAAATATCGCCTTTGAGGAACTCTGCCGCCCAGATACAGCCAGTTTTTGTGCCGAGCAGTTTGCATACAGCACTCAACTGATGGCCTATCTGTGTTTTGCGCTAGACTTGGACTTTTAGAAATAGACTTTTAAAAATAAACTTTTAAAAAATAGATTTCTAAAAAATCATGGCCTAGGCAAAAACCTAGGCCAATCAAACTATGTCATTTGCAGTTATGCCGTCTGATTAGCACTCAAACTACGTAAATAGTCTTGCAATACAACAAATGCATTGTCTAACAACTCATATTCGCCCGCCTTGCCTAACACTCTAATCCCTTGTAATTGCAGCACTAAAAAAGCAGCAACTTGATGTGGTTGCACATGGGCTAATAGCTCTCCACGCGCTTGGCAAACTTGTAACACTTGGGTGAATGAGGTCTGTAATCGACAAAATAATCGCTGACATTCCTGCAGCACACTTTCATCGTTAAGGCTCTTTTCGAGCACGGCATTTTGCATAAAACAGCCGTACTTTTGCTCCCGCTGCAAAGCAACAAAGCGCGCTAAATAAGCTTCTATTTCAGCCAAGCCCGCTTTTTCATGCAGCAAAGTATCTGAAGCGCCAAAAGAGTAATGATCAAGGTAAAAACGGAGGCACTCGCGGTAAAGATTCTGCTTGTCGCCGAAACTGTTATAGAGACTAAATCGATTAATGCCTAAATGGCCGACGAGATCGGAAATCGAGGTTTCGGCAAAGCCCTTTTGCCAAAAAAGCTCCATCGCCAATATGAGTTTTTCTTGCCGATCAAAATTACAACTCCGTGCCATAGCCTGCGACCTAATCTCTTGAATACGCGTTCACGATCAGCTTCACCATTCCTCTTTACTACAGAAAGTTGAGGGGTAAATCATTCTTGACTGTTCGTTTAGATATAGCGTAAATTCTAACCTAACCGAACGTTCAGAAAAAGCCTTATGTGCCCGAATCGAGCATAAAGCACTGATAAAACTACAGGACTTTAGATGAAACTCTACGAATTAGCTCCGACTCCCAGCGCACGCCGCGTCAGTATTTTTCTTGCGGAAAAAGGCATAGAAGTGCCAAGAGTGAACGTCGATATCCGTGGAGGAGAAAATTTAAGCGCCGAGTTTAAAGCCAAAAGTGTAAATGGCCGCATTCCACTGCTCGAACTCGATGATGGCAGCTACCTGTGTGAATCTGTTGCCATTTGCCGCTATTTAGACGAAATCCACCCGAGTAAGCGTTCACTGTTTGGTAATACACCGCTTGAGCGCGCCAAAGTAGAAATGTGGCAACGCATCATAGAGTTACAAGGATTAATGGTCGGGTTTCAAGCCTTTCGTAATTTAAGCGGTGTCTATAAAGACAGGGAAAATTGTGTCGAGTCTTGGGGCGCAGAATCACGCCAAAGGGGCATTGACTTCCTACCAACCTTAGACCAACAATTGAGCAAGTCACCCTTTGTGGCAGGCGATGCATTCAGTATTGCCGATATTTCGGCTTACGTTTTTATCAGTTTTATTAAAAATTTAGACATCGAAGTGACTGATAACTTGCCGCATCTCAAGGCTTGGTTCAACACTATGGCGCAGCGTCCTGCCATAGTATCGTTAACCCCTAAAAAATAGCGGCGCTAATGCCTGATGATGAATATTCATGGGCACTAAAGTGAGTAGCTATAAGCGTTATAACCTAAAGGAATCATCATGATAGATTTATACACAGCCGCGACCCCTAACGGTTTTAAAATTTCCATCGCACTGGAAGAAATGGGACTTGAATATCGCGTCCATAAATTAGATTTCAGCACCAGTGAGCAAAAACAGCCAGAGTTTATCGCCATCAATCCCAATGGTCGCATTCCCGCCATTATCGACCGCGATAACGAGGATTTTGTGGTATTCGAATCGGGTGCGATTCTGCTGTATCTCGCCGAAAAAACAGGTAAATTCCTGCCAGCCGACCCGAAAAAGCGCTCACAGGTGATCCAATGGTTAATGTTCCAAATGAGCGGCGTCGGCCCCATGATGGGACAAGCCAACGTATTCTTTAGGTACTTCCCTGAAAAAATCCCCGCAGCCATTGACAGGTATCAAAAAGAAGGTCGACGTTTATTCGAGGTTATGAATACTCAACTAGCTACAAATCAATACCTTGCTGGTGACGAATACACGATTGCCGACATCGCAACTTGGCCTTGGGTGCGGATCCACGAGTGGAGCGGCATCAATATGGAAGGTCTGACACATTTGCAACGTTGGTTAGATGAGTTAGCACTCAGACCCGCGTGCCAAAAAGGCATAGTCACGCCACCACCGGTGGAAATGAGTGATGAAGAACGGGCTAAGCAAATCCAAAAGATGGTGACGAAATAATCACCTTCCAAGCGGTAATTGAGTGATAGTCTGCAAATAACCCTTTGGTACTGAATGCACTATAAGTCTCAGTGACTCAACCACAAAAAGCCCCGCAAGTTGATGCGACTTTGGGGCTTTTTTTCTGCCTGTTATCGGGCAAAACTGCTACACTCTGCGCCACTTATTTTTCCCCTCTGTTACAGTTATGCCTCCTACATAAGGCGCAGCCACAGAGAGCATAATTCAGGCTAAATTTATGGGTAATCCAAGCAGCTTCTCTTCCGGTATGGCATCTAACTCAGTCACATCATCAGCTTTAAATGTTCAGGCGAACACTCCTACGCAAAAACGTGCACTCAGTTACGCCAGTACAATTAAGCAATTATTCGATGAAATTCAAAGCAGTAAAATGCCCGCCGACCGTATTCTGGCCAACTACTTTAGAGAACATAAAAAACACGGCTCGAAGGACCGTAAAGTCATTCGTGAATCCTTATTTAGTCTGTTCCGCTGGTGGGGGTGGTTTCAGCGATTAGGCGATCAGCAAGAATCTGCCGTTTATTTTGCCAGCCTAAGCGCCAGTGCCCTATTGGAAGCCCATGCTTGGCAAGATATCGCCAACGCTTGGCATGAGTTATCGCAATCGCCCATCGATTATCAGCAAGCTCAAGCACTTGCCGTTGAAAGTCTCGACGACAAACTCACGCTAATGCAGCATTTATTTCCCGCGACTGAGTTTAAACCACAGGATTTATTACCCGACTGGTTCTGGCAAGTGTGCCCTGTAGATACGGCGCAGCAAACGCAATTAATTAATGCTATGTCTAGTCGCCCACCGATTTGGGGACGCGCGCAAGGGATCACTAGCCAA
This sequence comes from Shewanella sp. SM32, assembly GCF_025654235.1. NCBI lineage: Bacteria > Pseudomonadati > Pseudomonadota > Gammaproteobacteria > Alteromonadales > Shewanellaceae > Shewanella > Shewanella sp. SM32. The sequence goes on from NZ_JAKKRO010000003.1 coordinate 157,548, forward strand.
GATGCGGCGGCGCAGCTGCAAGCGATAGGTATCGATGCTAGTTATGGTCATTACTTTAACGATGCGATTAACCTTGGCAATAAGAGTATGAATCTTAATGAAATAGCCCTGTATAAAGACGGTAACATCGAGATCCAAGATTTGGCTTCACAGGTTATTGGTCAAATTTGCGCGCCTGAACCCGATGCCCATTGGTGGGATGCTTGCAGTGGTGCTGGCGGTAAAACCCTGCAACTGCGCTCTTTGATGTTAGCTAAAGCTGCTGATAACCAAACACCCTCTACGGGCAGCATTATATCGTCAGATATTCGCTCCAATGCCCTAGAAGAACTCACTAAACGCGCCCAAAGAGCTCACTTTAACGGTATTAGCGTTGCCCGTTGGAAGAGCGATGCCCTGCCGGTATCTGCGGATCATTTCGACGGTGTGTTAGTCGATGCCCCGTGCAGTTGTACTGGCACTTGGCGACGTAATCCCGACATGCGTTGGTTGGATGGTGTTGAAGCCGTGGCCGATAAAGCCGCGTTACAGCTCGATATTTTAAGCCGCAGTAGCAGCGCAGTTAAAGCGGGCGGCATCCTCGTTTACGCCACGTGTTCCCTGTCGCCGCTCGAGAACCAAGATGTAGTGACAGCGTTTTTACAGCAACATCCAGAGTTCACGCTCACGCCGATACGCCATCCTTTTACGGGTGAACAAACAGAAATGTTGACCGTATGGCCCTTTGAAGCGAATAGTGATGGTATGTTTGTCGCGCGTATGCTGCGCAGCAAGTAACACTAACTCATTATTTTGTATCAAAACTTGGCTCCTTTCATTCTGGGCGCCAGTTTCAATCATATAATATAATTTCCGATGATAATCAAACTTATCCTTTAATTATCATAAAGATAACCCACGCATCCCCCATTAAAATCTCAGATACGGCCATTTCAGTGGCAAGATATAGCCTTTGGACAAAACTTTTCACCATCAGTGATGAAATATTTCGCTTTAGCTTCATCTCACCTTTGGGTAAAAAGATCGGGTGCTGCGAATGGCACAGGTATTTTTGGAATTTTGACCATGTCACACTCCTATGAATTTGACGACGATGATGCGCCATGGGGCGATAACGTCAAAGGTAAGCAAAAGAATAAACGCGTGAAACAGCGCCGCAGGGATACTAAGCGACGTTACTCGGACGATAATACAGAGGTGGATTTCTACCAAAATAAATCGAAGTAACTGAATCTAAGTACCCTAGCCCACGGGTTTGTTTAACGAATTCGTTCAGCGCTAAGCCTGCCAAATCTGAGCAAGTTGGATAATATCCAACTTGCTACTCAACCCCGTTATCCCCTCTCAAATACTTAATCATTCCAGTGTAAAATCAATGGGCTTAATTGCTTATTTGCCCTATGCTTTTTGGGCTATAACTCCCAAATCATTGGACTTACACTGAAATTTAAGGATGAACGCCATGGAAAAACAGCGCCCCGACTTTATTTATCCCCAAGGCAGTATGTTGATGCACTCGCCCTTAGTGCTAAATAAAGCCGATATGTACGGTTTTTTTCTTAAGGGGAAACGGGGAAACCTGCAACGCTCTATCGATAAAACCCTGAATCAAGTTGCCGGCAGCGCAATGTATTTTAAGGTGCTGTCTCCCTACGTACTGACAACCTTCACTCAAATTGAAAAAGCATATTCCGCTTATCCAGAGGACAGAGCTAAGGGCTGGATCCAAGAAACGGACATCATCACTTGGATCATGGTCGGGCGCCAAGATAGCAGCGACAGTAAACAAATCAGCCAAGTGTATTTTCAGCCACTACACATTTGGGTGAACGATGCCATGGCCTTAATTAATGGCAGAGAACTCTTTGGTTATCCTAAGTATTTATGTGAATACACTATGCCAGCGGTTAGCGAGCCTCTGACGCGATTATCCCTTGAGACCAAAAGTTTTTTACATTTCTCACCCGAAACCGAACTTGCCCTGCATCCATTAATTGAAGTGAATTGCGATGCCAAACCCGAGGCACAGCTTTCAACCCTTGAAGCGATAACCCAAACTTGGCAACTCTTTAAAGAACAAACCGATTTTATTCCAGAACTTGACCAGCTTGGCGAAGAGCAGCTATTTCATCTGTTATTTAAACCCGCTATCGATCAAGTATTTCTAAAACAGTTCCCCGACTCGTCAGGGCAAAAAGCCATTTATCAACCCATCGTCGCCGCGCCTGCCCAAGTGAATAAAGTGCACAGTGTTGCCCTGCTAAAAAATGATTTTGTCGCGACCATTTTTAATAATGCCAGCTTCCCGTTAAAGGATACGCTCGGGGTCGAGATTGGTGAGCAGCACGTTTTACTCCCTTACCATGTGAACTTCGATTTTGAAGTGCCGCCCGGCGAGGTATTAGTCGATAACTCCGAAATCAAAAAACAGAAAATAGCCATTCTCGGTGGCGGTGTCGCGGCAATGACAGCAGCCTGTTATCTCACCGACAAACCCGGCTGGCAGAATCAATATGAGATTGATGTCTATCAACTCGGCTGGCGTATCGGTGGTAAAGGGGCTAGTGGCCGCAATGCCGCTATGGGACAACGCATCGAAGAACATGGTTTACACATCTGGTTTGGTTTCTATCAAAACGCGTTTGCCTTAATGCGCAAAGCGTATGAGGAATTGGATAGGCCAGCAAACGCGCCGCTTGCGACTTTTTTTGATGCCTTTAAACCCCATAACTTCATCGTCTTACAGGAAGAAGTTGATGGCCGTTCTGTAAGTTGGCCAATCACTTTCCCAATGCTACCAGGCATCCCAGGTGATGGCACCGAAACCCTCACCTTCTGGAAAGTCGTTAAAGTCGCCTTTGCGTGGATCAAAGAATGGCTCAAAGACATGGATGACCTGCTCGATGCAGATCAAAAAGTCATGGGAACACCTAAAAACTGGCTCGATAGCAGCTGGTTTGAACGCTTAAAAGATAAGTTAGAGGATTCGGTCGAAGATGCCAAAGAATCACTCGACGCGCTCGGTGATAAGCTTGAATGCCATTTTAATCAAATGATTGGCCGCGAGTGCGATGAGCATGTACACAGTGAAAGTGACGATGGTTTTGTAGAATCAGCTGTCGATGCCCTGCATCAAAGACTCGTGAAACGTTTTAGCGGACATTTAGATAATAATGACGAACTGCGCCACTTATATATAGCCGCCGATCTGGGGCTCACGATCCTCAAGGGCATGTTTGCCGACGATGTATTTGAAAAAGGCTTTGATGCCATCAATGGCTATGATTATCGCGAATGGTTAACCAAACACGGCGCCAGCCTTAAGTACACAGTCGACAGTGCGCCAGTGCGCGGTTTTTACGACTTAGTGTTTGCCTATGAAAAAGGGAACTTCGACAAACCCAATGTCGAAGCGGGCACAATTATCCGCGCTATGCTGCGTATTGCCCTGTGCTATCAAGGTGGCGTGATGTGGAAAATGCAGGCGGGCATGGGTGATGTTGTGTTTACACCTTTTTACGAAGTGCTCAAACGCCGCGGAGTCAATTTCCACTACTTCAATCGAGTTGATAATCTCGAATGCCGTAATCAAAGTATTCAAGCGATTGAGATCACTGAGCAAGTAGCTCTGGCGCCGACTGTCACAAACTACGATCCTTTAGTCGATGTGAAAGGTCTCGCTTGCTGGCCGAGTACGCCCAATTATGAGCAGCTTGAGCCTGAGCAATCGGCACTGCTTAAAGCCCATAATATCAATCTTGAACACTTCTGGAGCGATTGGGACAGCGTGTATGAAACTCACTTTGGCAAAGCCCTGCCGAAAAAGCGTTTAGTCAAAGGCGTAGATTTCGACAAAGTGATCTTCGGTCTATCCATAGGTTCTGTGCCCCACGTGGCGAGTGAAGTCATGGCACAAAGCCCAGCCCTCAAGCTTTGCGTTGATAAGGTGCAAACTGTCGCCACTCAAGCCTATCAACTGTGGATGAACCAAGATCTGAATGGGATAGGCTGGCCTAATTACTCTGAAGATAGCGAGGAGCCCGTATTATCGGGCTTCACCGAACCCTTCGATACTTGGGCATCGATGAACCAACTGCTAGACAAAGAAGATTGGCGCGGCTTAGAACCTAAAAATGCCAGTTACTTTTGCTCGGCATTGCCTGTCGAGGCCTATCCACCAAGCTCGGATGTAGATTTCCAACAACGGAAAACCTTAGAAGCTAAAGCGGGTGCTATCCATCAACTTAATACCGAAATCCATAAACTTTGGCAAAATGTCGATGATAGCTTCCCTTGGGAATGGTTACACGATGAACAAGACCGCCAAGGTGTTGCCCGCTTCGATAGCCAATATTGGCGCGCAAATGTAGACCCATCCGAGCGTTATGTCTTATCGGTTAAAGACAGCTCGCAGTATCGCATCACGACGGATGGCACAGGGATAGATAACCTGTATATGACGGGCGATTGGATAAAGACATGTTCGTGGCCACTCAGAATGAGATTTCGCGGCAGACTGAGATTTACCTTTATGATGAACATGAATCTAGGCCGCAAGCTAACCTACTGATATTTTTTGCTGTTTGACTAGCTAGGATTAGCAAATGGATATTCAGATAAAAATTACGGACGGTTTCTTATTCGATTAGATTGAAATTTTCATCTAAAGTCTGATATTGAAGATGTCATTGAGCTATTGGATTTTCGCGTCTCTACGTGAATGCTTTAAGATTTTGTGTAACCATATGCGAAAGAAATCATGTAAAACGCGCAGTAACAGCTTTAAAGCAGATTTACTTATGCAGAAAGCCTTCAAGTTCGAAGATATGATATGACTCTATCGAAACGGATGTTAAAGCGACCTAAACTCTGGCTAAGTGATACATTTGTCTTACCGGCTATAAATGCACTGATTGATACATGGAATCTTTAGAAATGAACTGAGCAACTGAGCAACTGAGTTCCTGTGTATAAATGTGTCAGTAAATAATGAGTTCATTGAACGGTTAATAGTGTTATCTGAGTCTCCAAGAATGTCGATAAATGACGTTATCGGCATTAGCGTAAAACTGTATTTTTCTTGAATAATAGCTTATGCACATAATAACAAACTGTATTCATCTAATTGAATCATGATGGACAACAAAAACTGTGTATGTCGAGGGTACACTGCCCTAACTTGTTACGAATTGCGAAGCTAGTAAATCTCAGCGCATGGCCCACTTTATACTCTTTAGACCCCAAAAATCTCATACTCAATAAAACATTGATGAGCTATATCTTGGTACGCCTTCCCTCATTAGTTGCTAAAATTGGACTAAGTGTTAATTGCGTAGTTCAAATAAAATCGAGTCATGACTACGTTACTACTATCTCCCTTATCCACCCTCGCCCATCAATCTCTGTAAAGGTTTGTTCTAAGTATAACAACCTATTATTTAAAGTTACTGCCATCCAGTAAGTGACTGAAATTATGTAACTTAATTTTTTATAATGAGGTTTAGAGGATTGTATGTTGCGTCGCTACGTGAGCTGTTTAGAGTGTTGGCTAGCATAGCCATCTATTATTCACGTAGCAACGCGTTCTTTTTGACGTGCTCTTTAATAGAACTATTACTATCTTCGACACGCCTTTAATTATAACGTCCAATCGTAAGAGAAGTTTAAGCAGCCAGCTGTGGTGTTTAATCTACTAGTCGCTTAATTAGCTAGCATCGAACTTTGGAGTTGAATTCGGGACTATTCATCTATTCCAGTGAGAATATATTCATTTCTGTTATTTGAATTAACAGTAATGCTTTTTATTACCCAGCCGCCCTGTTGGCTCAAAGACCCTTGCAATCCTGTCGCAGCAGACCATTTTACCATAGTATATAAATAATACATGCCATCAGGAACATCATAAAACTTAAATCTACCATCTGCATCTGCTGTCACCTCTTTAAGAAAAAGAGATATTCGACTATCAGGGTATTCAGGCTCTAAGACAATAGGAGCTTTCCCATGCTTTTTATATATTATTGCATCAACAAATTGCTTTGAGTAAGAGGTTACAGGACTCAAGAAAACTTTATTACCAGAGCATGTTTTTACATCTCCTCCAATTGTTTTTAAAAAACCTTGCCCCGATACAATATTAGCACCTGTTTTATTTAACTTTTCATATTCATTAACAGGCCATTCAACTCTAGGTTCTCGTGCAACTTCATAATGATAATTTTGCTGTTGAGCGCAACCAACAACAATAAAAAAAAAGAAGAAAGCAAATAATTTGTTTAACATGACTTACAGCACTCCGTTATCCATAAATATACAGTTGTTTTATTAAATGTAACATACAAACATCTTAATGTTGACATTTTGCACGATTTACTCAAAAAATAATGTCCTCAAATACACCAAAAACGCCTTAATTCTCTGATTGTTGCTACTGAGTCTATACTCGATGGCAATCAACTCTCGTTAACCCAGTTAGGACGGAACATAACGGGTAACGTTGCACCAAAACACAATATCGAGCGTATTGACCGACTGCTCGGAAATCTACATGTTGTCAAAGATAAGTTCGCTATTTATCAATGGTATGCACAGTATCTCTGCGGCTCAAATCCGATGCCCATTATTCTTGTGGATTGGTCTGATGTGCGCGAACAACTGCGATTGATTACCTTACGCGCATCAATCAGTGTTAAAGGTCGCTCCATTACTTTGTACGAACGCACTTTTCTGTTTGAAGATTACAATGCCCCACGCAGTCATAACGCTTTCTTAGCTGAGCATGCTAACGTATTGCCGCCAGGATGCTGCCCGCTCATTGTCACCGATGCAGGTTATCGCAATACTTGGTTTAGGGAAGTCGAGCGCCATGGCTGGTTTTGGCTAGGGAGAGTTCGCGGTGATGTCAGTTTTATGCTCAACGGCCAAACATCATAGCAGTCAAATAAATCCCTCTACCCTAAAGCGAATTCAACCGCGAAATACATAGGTAGCGTCAAGTTAGCGCGCAAGTCTCCGCTACAATGTTGCCTGCACTTGTTTAAAGCTAAACCTAAGCTGCGTAAGGATAAACGTTCTTCTAAGGCTGGGCGAAATCACACTGCACAAAAGAGTTACAGCTTAGGGAGAAAAGAGCCTTGGCTACTCGCAACAAATTTACCGCCGGACTACTTTGGCCCTTCAAAGGTCGTCGATTTATATGCTAAGCGAATGCAAATTGAAGAAACCTTCCGCGATTTAAAAAGTCCGCAATATGGCATGGGCCTTAGACAAAGCCGCAGCCGTTGTCCAAAGCGATATGATGTATTGCTGCTCATCTCTATGCTGGCTGAAATCGTGTTATGGTGTATTGGGTTAGCGGCACAACACCTTGGATGGCAAAGATATTTTCAAGCCAATACGGTGAGAAAGCGGGCAGTGCTATCAATTGTTAGACTTGGAAAGGAAGTACGTAAAAGAGACAAATATCCGGTAAAGGAGACAATTTTTCGCTGGGCATTAATCGAATATATAAACTTAGTTCATGACGCTGGAAGACCTCAATTATGAGGGGATCCCCCAGCGCTAAGCGGACAAAAATTGCTAGCTATATCGCGAAGCGATGCCCAACTGTTTTTTATCAGTTTAAACAGCTTGTATGTTCTTTTTATACATTTTCAAAGAAAGTATTATCTTTCATAGTTTTTAATATGGTGTTTTTTTGTAAATGATGATCCAGAATCGTATCAATTTGGCTAAGGATACTATTCTCCATATTTTTCCTATATTCTACGCCCTCTTTACTCTTTACTCTTCATTTTCATTTGTACCGCCATATATGAAGGGTACTGCTCGCCCTCGGCGTTTTTCAAGCTAGTTGTCACCATTGACCGTTTTAAGCGGCCTGTTTTTCTACTTCTTTAACTGACTCTCTTTCCGGGTTTAGCGTTGTCGGCCCTACTGGTTCGCAGTTTCGCACTTCACGTTTTCCCCAACGGTTTGGGTTGGCTGCTTTCGCGGCTTCAATTCGTTCTTTACGTTGGGCCAGTATGGCTTCATCCTGACCGGTATGGCGTTGCTGTGGCGTCACGAACCGCAACTTGCTGTGCAAGTGCGGAACAGCGACTCTGCAAACGGATTATCGTTGCTAACCCTTGGCCTGCTGTACGATGTCGTCACACCAAGCTCATACGCTTTCATTCGCATCGTCTGCGATTTCATCGGTGCGCCGTTATCCGAATGCAGCACCACACCACTGTGTAAACATTTCTCCCGGATCAGCGTTTGCTCTAACAGCTTTGCTGCATGCTCACCTGATTCCTGTTCATGGACTTCACCACCAACAATTTTCCGGCTGAACACATCTTCGAGCATATAAAGGTAGTAAAACTGCCCACGCACCGTGCTCGGCAAGTAGGTGATATCCCAGCAAAACACCTGGCAAGGCCCTGTTGCGGTATAAGTCGTTGGCAGCGTTGACCCCTTCGGCGCTAAACTCCGGCCACGATGATGCAACTGACCAAAGGCTTTGAGTACCCGATAAATCGTTGATTCAGAACCATAATATTCATCATCATCCAACAGCGTTGGTACGATCTGCGATGGCGGCAAGCTGGCAAACTTTGGTCTATTACACACCTCGATGATCTTTGCTTGTTCTGCTGCCGTCAGCTTATTCGAGGGCGGTGGACGAACCGCATCCGGCCTTTGATCAGCGGTGATCTTGCCATCCCGATACCAGCGCCGATAGGTCCGCAATGTAATGCTAGCTTCTTCGCAGGCCAGAGGAAGCCTCGCTCCAGCCTGGTTCGCTTCCTGTATCAAGTTCACACATTCAGTGCGCTCTGAGACCAAGGTCAATCGTCCTCGTTGTCGTTCTCCCAAAGCGCATTTAACTTTTTTCTAAGCACCAACAATGCTGCGGTTTCAGCCAACGCTTTTTCTTTACGCCTCAGTTCGCTTTTTAACTGTTTGATTTCTTTATGGTCGGCTTGGCGCTGCCGTTTAGCTTCCAATTCCTGCTCGCGGGAGTTCATGAACCCACGCAGTGCATCGGCTTTCCATGCTTTTACCTGATCAACATACAGGCCTTTAGCCCGGCAATACTCGCTTAATTCAGCTTCATTTAAACTGGCGGTTTCAAGCACAGTGGCAAACTTTGCTTCTGCTGACCAATGTTCTGAGGTTGGTTTACTTCCGGGCACAGGACGACCTTGTTGTTTGGCTTTATCCCGCCAATTATACAAAGTTTGCAGCCCAATCCCTTCGTTTCTTGAAACTTCAGCTACGGTCATATTCGAAGGCGGCAGTAACTTATTTAAGATCTGCTGCTTACGTTCTTCACTATAACTCGGCACAATTAAGCCTTAACGCCCCAACTGGTTAAATTTTAAGTAGTGACAACTATCCTGCCAGAGCGGGCCCTTAACCCCCTCATGTCTATTAGACCAAAATAAACTCGCACTCAAAGAAGATTTAACAGTTAAATATGCAAAACCCCGTAAAATTGATTCTCGCGCCTCTGTTTTCCATACATAGGGAGTTTCAATACCCATTTTTTACAAAAAAATAAATGTAGGTATTCATTTCTTATCACTGGATGTGGGTGGCTACCTTTCACTGCATTTAAATTAGTTTCATACTTCCCAGTATAAAATCGATTAAACATGCACGTTATAGAGCATAATAATAAATAGAATGAATTAGGCGCATTTAAGTTTTCTCTGTTCAAATACTGCAGAGTTAAATCTAGACCTTCTATATCCGCAAGAATCTCTCGCGCTTGGCCTTTTAAGTCTTGAACATCCGAAACAGTTTCTATCTCATAAAAGACAATACGGTCAGTGGATTTATCCTTCAATTTATAATGACACTGAATCAGATGTGATAATTCATGAAAGAACACCCACAGAAGCATCATTTCAAATATATGAAATCTTGCAGGTACTGTTTTTCTTAATACTTCATGTCTAACATCTTTCAGTTGTTTTTCTAGCTTATCCTCTGCTACTCTTAACCAAGTGTCAGCATACACTTTAGTGATAGGGCTAAGATCTTAAGGCACAATGGATGGAATCCCTGATTCAAATTTGAAAGACGTTTCTTTAAAAGCATCCCAACTTTCATTACTAAAAGTATCAGTAGTTTGGTGTACTTTCTCCGTATACACTGGAAATGTTAAACAGTCCCTATATATTTCATGAATCATTCCCATGTTAATTATGATTTCAGGATTTAATGGCTTTGATAACAGAACTTTTGCCCCCGCATTTACAGAAGTAGCTAAAGGCGTTGTTATTGATAACTTTCCTCCTAAAGGTTCAAAAATAAATTTATTTGACCAATCACAAGCTTTATCTAGTATTTGTCCAGATAGTGTGTCGATAAGAACAAGGGGTATACAGTCATCTTCTTCTTTGGTCTCTAATGCAGTCATTATAGTTGAGGCTCATTTAAGGTAACACTGGAACATAACGCTCCGCTCACCCGCACATACTGCGGAGAGCGTTTTTGTGTAAAGTGGCGCGAGCGACACACAAAAACGAGCATAGCAGTATGTATCGGCGTGCAGCTGTTTGTTAGGTATTTCTAATGACATACTTTGCGGCTTCAATTCGCTTATTCATAAAATCAATTAATTTCTTATATAGATCCATTTTCATCTCAAAATATCTGAGAGGGAAACGGCCCCGAACATTCTGACACATTAGATAGTTGTGACTATACAGCTGAGCCTGTTTTTCAGCACTTTCTAATTCGAATTCAGCTCGCTCCTTTCTATAGGCACCGTCTATATTCAAAGACAAGAACAGCTGACCATTGTACCGCCAAGGATTTTGTTTTAGTTCATAATCAAACATAGTTAGATAGCCCGATTTCACTACAATGTTTGTTATCTCCGCATCATAGGCTTGGTTATCAATTACAAATTGATCTAAGTTTTCAAAGCTTTGTATATCGCTTCGTGTAAGCTCCCTAACTGCTTTTAGAATATAATTTGTTATGTCCGTTTGTCTTTGGATCGGGCTATCACTCCTTGCGAACTCGACTTCATAACCCTCTGCAATTCGAAGGCAGCCATCTACGACGCTTGTATGCAAAGACTGTTGTAAGTCCTTAGGTGTGCAGTAATCCGAATTGTTAACGAGTCGCAAACCGGCATACTCATAAGATTGTGCTACTAAACGAGAGCAAAACTGCCTATTTAGTTTATCACCACGGTAAAGAGGATTTCTCGTTCTTACAGCCTCTTTCACTGAATACGACGTTCCTATTTGAGAGCGAGCAAACATTATTGCTTGATCCACATAATTTCCGTTTAATACTCGGCATACCTCAGCATGTTTTTTGTTGTCAAAGAGCAATCGCTGAATATTATTTGAATGAACTCCCTGCCCGTCAGAGTGAATAAAACTTCCATCTCCGACATAGAGTATTGCATGAGAAAATTTACTAAAAGTGGATAAGCGAACCGCTTTGCTGATAGCCCCTACCTGAGAAGTCAGGATAATGTCGCCAGGTTTAAGCAAATTCATTTCAAATATATACATTCGATCGGCACTCTTACCTAACTCCGCATTAAGCGGACTAAAATTGTGGGTTATACTGTGGAGCGAAGCGGAACGTAACCAACTGTTTTAGTTCCGTTTAAATGCCTTGTTAGTTGTCATTTCTTGAAGTAGATATCTGCATTAACGAAATTTTTAGTATTCTCTGTGTTTATCACATCTAAGGCTTCTTTAATGTGGGCTGTATATGACAACCATTTTTCATTGTTATATTTTTTTATAGCGGTGAGAATAAAATATTCGGTCATGTGGAACATATTCAAGGTATTTTTCAACTGACATTTTTTTAGTTCATCATAGTACAAATGATAATCATCTAAGATTATAGTTTTAGAGAACTCGATTAGCTCCAGCAAACTTTCAACTTGCCGTTCTTCATAAAGATTAGATGGCGAATCTACAGATAAAATAGTTTCTTGGTCTATCTCTTCAAACCACTTTTTGTGGTTATATTCAGGGAGCCCTTTCGCAACGCTACTGTCTAGATACTCTAATTTAAACGATAGCATCAATCTAGATAAGGTATCTTTAGCAGCCTTGAGTTCATCTCCGTAATAGTTACCTTTAAGTAACCCATTTAATCTTTTATCTTTGTGCTCTTGTTTTATATCACCATCATCAATTGCGAGAATCGAGAAATGTGGCACATTGCTATTTTCCAACTGTTTGGCATACATTAAAAAGCCAAATAGACAGGCTGCTTGGTTACCCCAAGCTCCAGCATAAATATATTTCATTGGTAAATTTGTCCAATCTCCAGCAATAATATCTATAACTTGCTTGGCTAAAGCATCCTCTACAACCAAATAAAAGCAAGAGACATGCTTATGCGTAAAACTACCTGTTCGGGTTTCGACAACGTCCCCATTTAAACGTTTTTCTACGATATGGATACCGGTTACTCCAATTGTTGGAAGTTCGATATTAATTGTATCTTTGTCATTCATGTTACAAACCTACCCCTGACAACTAACGCTCAAAGCAAGCGCGCGGCGCGCGTCGCTTTGCCTTTGCTTGTTATGTGTTTTCTCAAAATATGCAATGTAAAAGTATTCCTATAGTAAATGCGATTAGTAACAGCCCAAAGAGCGAAACCAAAGAATTTCCCCATAGATAGTTTTCAACTTCTTCATGCAATTCAAGCTCATACTTGGGGTGCTTTCCCGCCGAGATAAGGCGTAAAGAGTAGTAACCCACAACGTAACATAATTTATAAAAAAACATTTCAACGAAAAGCCAAAAAACACCTCTGGCTATTAATGAAATAAAGTCTTCCATGGCTCACCAAAACACATAACGTCTTAGTATTTATGCGCTGTTTGTAGGGCATAAATCGCTTGTTGGACTTGGCCGATGCCTTATCCAGATTAATTGGTATGCTCCATGCTATAGGAATTTGCTTTTTTGAGGCAAGGTCTGAGCTGCAGAGCTGTTTTGAGCAAATAATATTTCGTGTTTTCTGCGTATTTCATTGAAAATCCTTTGTCACGGTTGTGTTCCATCGCATCTTTTTAAGTCTAGCTGATTCGAGCAGGCTTAATCAGTCCACTAAATCGCAGTTAAGCTCCGCGCAGCGGCTTAGTTCAACGCCCGGCACAGCGCCTTGGTAACTTGGCACGTAATTGCGCAGCAATTTGAGTGACAGGTTGACAAGTCCGTTGCTGCCGCTTGTTATGACTTACCTCCAGCGTTAGGGTGCTGAACATTATTAATATCAACCAAATCCCAAATTTCGCCTTTGTTACGATACAGTCTTTTATTTAATTTTGGATAATCTGCAACATCGTGGTCTAACCGCTCACCACTACAATGCAGCGTAACACTTTACTGCCTGTATTTAAAATCGTATGAGCTAAACCATTTGCTCGATAACCAATAAAGTCCCCTTCGGATATTTCGAACTCTTCAAAACCAATCTGTGCTGTGGCGCTACCGCTTAATACGTAAACACATTCGTCTTCAAACTTATGAGAATGAAACTCTGTTGATTCTCTATTTGGTGGAACTTCGATAATATGGAAGCCAAAACCTTTAAGACCTGTTAAATCTCCAAGAGATTTGTTCACTCGAACAGCATTGTCATTGAGGTAATGTGTCTTACTTAAGCCTTCCATTTCTTCAATTTCAGATTTCTTAACAATGTATCTATCCATGTGATCTCTAATTGTCATAATGACAAGCTAAGCGGCGCAACTTTGCTGCGTCCTTGCTTAAGCGCTTTGTTAAATTTTTACCCGACAATGGTAGGAGGCAAGTATATGGTAAATTCATTTATTGGCTCGATTAACACACTGTAGGGAGTGTTTTGCTCTTCTTCTTTAACAATACTAATATTAGATAAAAGCTTGAAACGAGCTGATTTTAGCTTGGCAGGCTTAACCTCAAGCTCTTTGTGCCACACTCGATAAGTACCGAGTTTATTATCTCTTCGATGATAAAATCCAGCTAGCGGATGCGTTAGATAGACCAAGGCAGACTCAACATCGGGAAAGCCTGGGAATTCTAATAAGTCAGATTCCGATTGAACCAAATCAACTGAAGCTTCAGCCCACTCGGATACAGTTTCCATATGGTACTTTTGGTACAAGCCATTAGCTTCATTAAGAGTGCAGTCAAAGCTAACTTTTCCAGCATGCCAAGGAAGGTTCCAAAGGTATCTTGGCACTGCTAGCGTCCAAGAATCTAAAGTAGTGCCAAGGAACCAAACACAACGTTCACCCGTTTCATTATCGATAATATATATTCGATAGTTTGTTTGACCCATTGTAAATTTGGGGAACGGGAAGATTGCTGAAGTAAAGTCAACATCAATGAATGGAACTACAGATATAAGCCCCATCTCTTGGCCGTTGATTTCAACTGTGTCTAATTGAAACCGTTCAGGAAATATACCTTGAAACCTCACAGAAGGGACGGCGTAAGTAATGATTGCGAAATGCTTCAAACCACACAGTATATCTATACCTTTTGGTTTAGGCCTTTATATCAAATAGTCTTTTAACTTCCGTGATTCTTGCACGATTTTTCCCTGAAATTTAACGCACGCCTAAACGGCGAGCAACTTGTTGCGAGTCCAGCGGCAGCAGGCCGCGATGTTTAAGGCGCTTGTTAAGTGTTGCTATACCAGCAGTCACTTTCGAACGCTTCTGGTATTTTTTGTTCAGTTGGATCATCAAACCCTAGTTCTTCTAGTCTGTCGAACCATGTGTCTCTTTTCGAAAGAGGCAATTTTGAACCACACCAAGGAAAAAGCTTATGTCTAGCGAAGAGCTGCCACCATCATGGATGATTAACCCATACTCATCAAACTTTGGGATGTAGCTGACCACTACACTATTTCACATAGCATTTTATTAGTTCGCATACGCGTTTATCACATTAGCCCAGTAAAACACGCATAGTTAACTATTTGTATGCAAAGAACTTATCAGCTTTCTATCAAATACACCATCTGGAAATACGCGCATGTGCGTTTTCCAAACCTATCAACTAAAAGCAGGTGCATATAATTGATTTATATTATTTTATTTACTCTCAGTTGAGTTGATAAGCACTGATATTGTGCTTCGAATCACACAAAAATATCTAAATTTAAATACGACTGTATACCGATAGATTGTTAGTTGCTTTATGGTAGGGCCAAACATCAGAAAAATAGATAAGAATTTGTAGTGCAACTGATAAGGAAATTTTAGATAGAGCTAACGAGCAAAAAAACAGAATGGGGGAGAACAGACTTTCATCAGTCTGTTCTGTTATAGACGGGGAATTTAGATCAAAAAGTCTTCGATTAAACGGCCATTTTCAATTTGTTGTTTGAAAACAGTTGGCATTCTACCTTGCCCTGTCCAAGTGACAGTTTCGCCCTCAACTACGATTGAATATTTAGCTGGACGTGGTGCTCTTATGCTTTTTACTTTAGCAGTAACACCGCCAAGATCATCAAGTGATAAACCAGCTGACTCAATCATCTTTTGAAGTTCTGCAATTTTAGCGATACGCTCAGCATTTGCTTCAGCTTCAGCACTCGCTTCTTCTTCTCTTTCAGCAACGATCTTGCCTAACTTTTCGCACACATCTTTTAGTTCAGCAACAGATAACTCTTTAACAGAAGCTTTTAAACGACGAGCATGAGTTAAGATCTCTAAAAATTCAGACATTGTATTTCCCTGATAAGTTTATATCGCAGCAATATAGCTGATTTTCAATTTGTAATGAATACACTAAGAGATTCAATTTTAATAGAAGTTAAAGTGCAGTTTTCGCGAGTTATAGCGCTTAATCGAAGTGTTTTGCGCATTATCGTGACAAACTTGTCTCAAACTTAGTTTATGCGGAAAATATGCATAAATAGTCAAGCATCTATCAGTCTTTATTGTTTCACGCTTAATCAGCAGAGAAAATGCGATAGCATGACTGAATAGCAAGCGACTCACTTTGGGACAGAAATCATTTAGTAGCTTTACTTATTAGCTCCATTTGTGGGCCAATGACCTATCCAGAAAATGCATAATAATTAAACTAATTTGAATATTCATATCTGCTATCTCGAAAAAAAACAGCACTAATTTAAAAATATCGAGCTCTTTTCATCAAGCATTAACTACGTGAAAAGAGCTCTTCATATCACTACAACTGCCCACCCACACCT